>CAZZHU010000004.1:49723-57352 GCA_964654045.1 uncultured Leptospirales bacterium | reverse complement strand
AAGACGCGGACGGTAACGTGCTGTATCTGCCGGAGTTGTACATCGACAGCCCGCGCATCGGGGATTTCGCGTACACTCCCAGGAACCTGGCGGTGAAACTCGCCCAGCACAAAATATACGTGAACGCCATTGCCCCGGGGTTTTTTCATACCGACATGATGGAGTATATTTTCAAACCCGAAATGAAGCCCATTCTGGACGCCATGGTCGGCCAGATCCCATTGATGAAGGTCGGCGAAGAGAACGAGATAAAGGGCCTTGCCCTGTTCCTCGCGTCAAAAGCGTCTGATTACATCACCGGCGCCGTTATACCGGTCGACGGCGGCCTCGGGGCAAAATAAGAGCCTGTGTCATCCGTACAGGGATTTTAGCGGCAAAAAACCCGGCATGATGCCGGGTTTTTTTTATCCGGGTATGGGTGGAAGACATTTTTCTTGACCATCGGGAGAAAGCCGGATATCCTGCCTGATAATCAACCATACCACGGGAGGATGTTATGAACATTAAGCGCTTTATCATTGCAAGCATTGTTGTTTTCATCGTCATACAGGCAATAGACTGGCTTGTCCACGGCGTGCTCCTGGCGACCTGGTACCAGGAGATCAAGGGCCTGTGGCGGACGGATATGATGGACTATATGTGGATCATGATGCTGGGGTCCCTCTTCTTTTCTTTCATGTTCGTGTTCATCTTCACCAAAGGATATGAGGAGAAGGGCATTGTTGAGGGGGGGCGCTACGGCCTTTTCATTGGCCTCCTGATGACCGTATCAGGCATGCTCGGGGCATACGCCATGTATCCGATCCCCTTCGGCCTTGCCATGATATGGCTCGCGTACGGTATTATCGAGATGGTTATTGCCGGCATGGTCACCGCGGCCATATACCGGAAATAAAATCTTTCCTCCCCCTTGGCGGGAGCCGCTCTCGGCCATCCGTCTCCGAGGGAGCACGCAGGATGCGTGCCTGCAGACGCGGGACAGGAGGTCCCGAATACGTCTGCCGTTGGGACATCCTATCCGGCAGATGTTAGGCGGGGGCGAAAATATCTCCTTCGCCGGGAATGAATATTTATCCTCCCCTTTCCCCGCCCGCCAAGGGTGAGTATGGATTCTATTACAAACAATCAAAGAATATTTCATATGTGCCAGAGCCCCCCATAAATTCTTGACAAAAAGAGACACCTGTTACAGAAGGTCATCAGAATGACTGGCGTTTTTAGATGGAAATGACCATCAGGGAATTCTCGCAGTACCATCATGTCGCACGCCTGGGCATGTATTCAACTGCCACAGGAGTGCCCCATGGAACAATCGATCGTCGCATCATACCTGGAACAAAACGGCATAGAGAACATCAACAGCTCCTTTATCGCGTTTTGCGCCGGCTTGGAAACCATAGCCCGGACCGCCCCCGAGGTGGCGCGAAGCATCGTTCAGGAGCTGGCGGACCAGCGGTCAAACCTGAAGCTTATCGCGAGCGAAAACTATTCCTCCCTCGCATCGCAGCTCGCCATGGGGAACCTCCTCACCGATAAATACGCCGAAGGATACGCCTATCACCGTTTCTACGCGGGCTGTGACAACGTCGACCTCGTTGAGAGCATGGCCGTCGAAGAGGCCAAGAAACTGTTCGGCTGTGAACACGCCTACGTCCAGCCCCACAGCGGCGCCGACGCCAACCTGGTCGCCTACTGGGCGATCCTGTCGACCCGCGTCGAAGCGCCCCTGCTGGATTCGTTGAAGGTGAAAAGCACCGGTGATCTGAACGACAGTGACTGGGCGGCCCTCCGCCGCGACCTGGGGAACCGGAAACTCCTTGGCCTCGACTACTATTCCGGCGGCCACCTGACCCACGGCTACCGCATGAACGTCTCCTCCCGCATGTTTGACGCCCATTCCTACACGGTGAACAGGGAAACCGGCCTCATCGATTACGATATGATCGAGTCCAGGGCAAAGGAATTGAAGCCGCTCATTCTCCTGGCCGGGTACAGCGCCTATCCCCGGGCCATTAACTTCAAGAAGATGCGCGGGATTGCCGACCGCGTCGGCGCGGTGCTGATGGTTGACATGGCGCATTTCGCGGGCCTCGTCGCCGGCGGCGTCTTCACCGGCGAGATGAACCCGGTCCCCTACGCCGACGTGGTGACCACGACAACGCACAAGACACTACGCGGCCCGCGGGGCGGAATGATCCTGTGCACCGGCGAATTCGCCGAAGCCGTGAACAAGGGATGCCCCCTGGTGATCGGCGGGCCCCTCCCCCATGTGATGGCATCCAAGGCCGTTGCCTTCAGGGAAGCCAACAGGCCGGAGTTCAAAACCTACGCGGCAAACATAGTTAAAAACGCCCGGACCCTCGCCCGCTCCTGCATGGAGGCGGGCATGGACGTGGCCACGGGGGGCACCGACAATCACCTCCTCCTGGTGGACGTCAGGAATTTCGGCCTCACGGGACGGCAGGCTGAAAGCGCCCTGCGCGAATGCGGCGTGACCCTGAACCGGAATTCCCTCCCCTTTGACGTGAACGGCCCCTGGTACACCAGCGGCATACGCGTGGGGACCCCGGCAGTAACCACCCTCGGCATGGACGCTCACGAAATGAAGGAAATCGCGCAGATCATGCACGGGGTCCTTTCGAACACCACGGCGCAGTCCGATCCGCAGACCCACAAAAAAAGCCTGGCCAAATTCGACACCGCCGCGAACGCAAAGGGCGAGGCCCTGTCGCGCGTGAAAGACCTGCTGTCGCGCTACCCCGTGTACCCGGAGCTGGACCTTGAATTCCTGATGGATTCTTTCGTGAACAACGACATATCTGTCGCGGTGTAGACGGAGCAATCCTCATGCCCCCCGTTGTGCCCCCTGGGGGGGCACAACGGGCCCGGGGGCCGATTAAGACTGGTAGGTATCCTTGATAAGCCTGATCATATCGGTTTTAACATTTTTCAACCGGTCTGACAGGCTTATCTTGTAAATATGCGGGTTCAGGAGACGTTTGTATGTTTTGTCAAGCGACTCGATCTCGCGCCGTCGGTATTCCTGTATGCGCTGCAACGATTCCCCGGCGACGGCCGTCTCTCCGCTTTTCATGACCGGCGTCAGGAGTTTCCTCGCCGAAGCGTAATCGGACATCATAAACTGCGAGTAATCGGTGGCGGGATGATTGAACCGCACCGGTGCCTTCCGCGCGACGGCGCCTTCCAGTTCTCCCTCCTCGTCTTCCAGGTAAATCAGGTCCGCCAGCGCCTGGCCCCGGTCATTATAGAAACGCATTATGTTTTTCACGCCGGGATTGGTTATCTTCTCCGCCTGGTTCGATATCTTTATCCGCGGCTCGAAGCGCGCCCCCTTCTTCGTGGCCACGATCTTGTACACGCCGGTCAGGGCTGGGTCGTTCCAGCCGGTCACGAGCCTGGTCCCCACGCCCCATGCCTCGATGGGAGCTCCGCTCTCGATGAGCTGCCGCATGATCCATTCGTCCAGGTCGCTGGAGACAAAGATCTTCACCTCCCGGAGGCCTGACCTGTCCAGCATCGATCTCGCTTTCTTGCTCAGGTATTCCAGGTCGCCGCTGTCGATCCGCACCGCCATGAGCAAAGGCTTCTTCTCCCCGAGTTCCCGGAAAACAGTGATGGCGTTCGGTATGCCTGATTTCAGCGTGTCGAAGGTGTCCACCAGGAGCACGCACCGGTCCGGGTACATGGCGGCGTATTTCCGGAACGCCTCCAGCTCCGTGTCAAAGTTCATCACCCAGCTGTGGGCCATGGTGCCGCTTACCGGGATGCCGTATTGTTTCCCGGCCAGGGTATTCGACGTGGATGACGCCCCGCCGATGAAAGCGGCCCGCGCCGCGGCCAGGGCGCCGTCGGTCCCCTGGGCGCGCCGAAGGCCGAATTCCATGACCGGCCTGTCCCCGGCAATGGAGACAATGCGCGCCGTCTTCGTGGCAATGAGGGACTGGAAATTGATGTAGTTGAGGAGTATGCTCTCGATCATCTGGGCTTCCATGAGGTTGCCCTGGACGCGCAGGAGCGGCTCGTTGGGGAACACCGCGCTTCCCTCCGGAACGCTGTACAGATCGCCCCTGAACCTGAAGCCCGCCAGGTAATCGAGGAACTCCTTTTTAAAAGTGCCCTGCGAGTCAAGGTAGGCGATATCTTCACCGGTGAATCGCAGACCGGCAAGGGCCTCCAGCAAGGGCCCGAGTCCCGCGAAAACCGTGTATCCTCCCTGGAAGGGCTGCCGGCGGAAAAACATTTCGAAGGCGCCCTGGTCTTCGGGGCAGTTGAAAAAGTATCCCTGCATCATGGTGAGTTCGTAGAAATCTGTCAGGAGAGATCGGTTCATGGGCGCTGTCACAGGTCCTTTGACCCGATTATCCGTATCCCCTTCTGTCGCATTTCCCGTATCGACCTGTCGATGGAGCCGTCCGGCACGTCTATGCCGCGGCAGGCGTCGATAACCACCGCGGTAGTGAAGCCTGAGGAAATCGAATCCATGGCGCTGTAAAAAACGCAGTAATCCGTGGCAAGGCCGCAGAGGAATACCCGGTCCGCCCCGATCGCCTTCAGGTATCCTTCAAGGCCGGTCACGGTTATTTTGTCATTTTCCAGAAATGCCGAGTAGGAATCAACGGCGGGATTGGAGCCTTTTCTCACGATGAGATTGAAATGGGCGGCGTGCAAGCCGGGATGGAAGGCGGCTCCGGCAGTGCCGGCAACGCAGTGGTCAGGCCACAGGGTCTGCATACCACCGCCTTGGTCAACCTGATCGAAGGGCTTTTTGCCGGGATGATTTGAAGCGAAGGACGCATGGTTTTCCGGGTGCCAGTCCTGTGTTGCCACGACGCGGTGAAAGCGGCCCATGATGCCGTTGATGACCGGCACCACCAGGTCGCCCTCCCTGACCGCGAGGGCCCCTCCTGGGCAGAAGTCATTCTGCACGTCAGTGACGATGAGGACGTCGCGGGTCTTCATGGGCGCCTCCCTCCGTGAAGCAGCTACGCGGGTTTTCCCTGCCGGTGAACAAACACGAGAAATGAATCATGGGGCAGGATCGCATGCTCCGGTGAAATTGCAAAGCCTGCCCTCTTCATGACCCATCCCGTTATTTGCCCATTTTGGCGAGCTCTTTTGCGCGCAGCTCCTTCCGCAATATTTTTCCCACACCGCTCTTCGGCAGGGAATCGATGAATTCTATTGCGGTGGGCACCTTGTACTTCGCGAGCTTTTCCTTGCAGTACTCGATGACCTCTTCGGCGGTCATGGTCTCGCCCGGTTTGAGCACCACGAAGGCCTTCACGGTCTCGCCCCGGTAGGTGTCCGGAACGCCGATGGCGCAGGCCTCGAGAATTTTCGGGTTCTCAAACAGGACCTCATCGATGTCGCGCGGGTAGATATTATACCCGCCGGCAATGATCATGTCCTTCTTCCGGTCGACGATATAGAAGTAGCCCTCGTCGTCCATGGTCCCGATATCCCCGGTAAAGAGCCATCCGTCTTTAAGGGTTTTTGCCGTTTCATCGGGCATCTTGTAATAACCGCTCATCACCTGCGGTCCCCGGATAATTACTTCACCCGGCTGGCCCGCAGGCATGTCCTTCGTTCCCTCCTCGAGATCGACGATCCTGATCTCCGTGTCCGGCAAGGGGAGCCCGATGGAGCCCGCCTTGGTCTTGCCGCCCCACGGATTGGTCGTGACCACGGGAGTCGTTTCCGAAAGACCGTAGCCCTCGCAGATCTGGGACCCGGTTTTCTGCTCGAATTCCTTTATGACCTCAACGGGGAGCGGCGCCGCGCCGGAGAAGCATCCCTTGATTGATGATATGTCGTACTTGGCCAGGTCCGGATGGTTAAGAAGGCCCACGTAGATGGTCGGTACAGCCGGATAGAAATTTATCTTGTGTTTATGAATTGCTTCCAGTATTACCTTCGGCTCGGGACGCGGGATGAGGACATCGGTACCGGCCTTCCAGATGGTCAGGTTCATGACGCAGGTGAGTCCGAAGGAATGGAAAAAGGGAAGCACGCCAAGCATGATCATTTCACCTTCGACAAAATCCGGGAACCAGGCGTTGATCTGCTGCACATTGGAGGAAAGATTTTTGTGTGAAAGCATGACCCCCTTGCTCACGCCGGTGGTGCCCCCGGTATACTGCAGGCTGGCCAGGCTGTCAAAGGCGACCGATATCGTAGGATCGGTGGCCGGGTATTTCTTTATCACGTCCATCCATTCGAACACGTCCGGCGTGGCCGGAATGTCGCGGTGCTTGTCCTTCGCCACGATGGGGAGGAGCTGCTTTTTCGGGAATTTGAGGTGGTCGCGGATATGGGCCACTATGATCTTTTTTACCGGCGTCTTCGGCTTCAGCGCGATCATCCGCGGACCCAGAAGGTCAAGGGTGACCAGGACCGTTGACTCGGAGTTGTTCAGCTGGTGTTCCAGCTCACGATCAGTGTAGAGGGGGTTATTCATGACCACGACAGCGCCTGCCCGCCACGCGCCGTAGCTTGCGACCACGATCTGCGGCATATTGGGCATCAGCATGGACACCTTGTCGCCCGGCTTGATTCCCATGTCAATGAGGGCATTGGCAAAGCTGTTTACCATGTCGTTCAGCTGTTTGTAGGTTATTTTCACATCCAGGAAAACAAGCGCTGTTTTGTCAGGATATTTTTGAGAGACCCTGGCAAGGACATCCGACACGGTAACCTGTTCATACTGCACGGTGGGGGCCACCCCTTTTGCATATGACTTGAGCCATGGTTTATCCATACACGAAACCTCCAAAAATATGTTTTTTTGAGAGCACGAATTCGGGAAGAGCTGCAATGATTGATGACAATAACGCACCATTGGACAGATGTCAATACAATAATATTGTCATACAAAAAATGATGTCCGATCCCACGCAGAATAAACAGAGTGTCAGTAATGAATAATCACCTGACAGAATACAGGTAGGTCTCGCGGGAGGATTGATTCCCCGCGCTATCGAAAATGGTTGCCGTGATTTCATGCTTCCCTTTCGACCATATCCGGTTATGCCGGAGTATCTCGATGCAGCGCCGGTCCGGATCATAGTCCCAGGCGACATCACGGCCGTCCACCTGCACAGCGGCCCTGCTCAGATCGATGCCGGAACCCGTGTCGCCGACATATAATCGCAGCCGTTCGCCGGCGTTAACCTTCATCCCGCTCCTGAACCGGATCCGGGGCGGCGCATCATCCCTGGCCAGGAAAAATTTTCCCATCCGCATCACCGGTATCCGGAAGGCCTTTTTCCCGGCGTCATACTTTGACCCGATGCATGAAAAAAACCTGCCGTTGCGGGAATAGCGGTACACGCCTACTTTCCGGAAATCGGCTCCGTCATAGGGCAGGATAATCTCCGCCGCCCTGTCGATGCAGAGGTTCGTCGGAGAAACAGAATAGACCGGGCTCAGGGATGTAATGCCGGGAATCCTCACCAGGGGCTGCGCTTCCGATTCCATCGTCACGTTCTCATCATAAAGGGCTGACCCGCGGGGAAAGACGATCGAGAATTTTTTATCCGCGCTCGCCAGTTCCAGGGACCGGCCCCTGACAAGGCCCGGCGCCGGGCCTTCCTGATCGATGCCTTGCTG
>CAZZHU010000004.1:0-49713 GCA_964654045.1 uncultured Leptospirales bacterium | reverse complement strand
CGGAAGCTTATGATCCGGCAGTATTTTTTGTATCCGGGCCGGGAGGGCCATCGGGGAGCCTGTAAGTTTTGACCTGGAAGGCGAGAGTCGACGAATTGCCCGCCGCGTCATGGCAGATGATCCTGATTTCGGCGGTCTTTCCCTCCTTTCCGGTTTTCAGCACGCCATCATTACTGGTCCTGTCATAGAGGTACATGGCATAGCGGCTCAGGCTGGACGAATCATAATCATAATACAGGCCGATGCGGTGACTCAGGCTCCTTTCTATCCGCTTATACCTGATCCGGTACAGGAGCCTGTTATCCGCGAAGCAATCGAATCCGAAGGGGGCCACGCCGTTCTTGATGCCGATACGGTCATAGGCGGTGATGACAAGGCCTATGCTCCCCGAGACCAGGGGAACGGATTTCGTTTTTATCGTGAAGGTATTTTTTCCGCTGGTTATGACGGGAAACGTTGTCCCCTGTGATGAACCGTTAACGCGGGACGAGGCGTTCATGGGGACCAGGGATACGGCTGTCATCACCGGAGGGTTCCTGTCGGCGACAGCAAGGCCGTTGATGAGGGGATTGACCGGCTCACCGTTGCTCTTCCGGACTTCAAAATGAAAATGTTCGAGGCCGATGCCGCTTTCGCCGGAATAACCGATGACGGTCCCCTTTGTAACGGGGATAACCGGCCTGCTGAAATCGACCCTGAAATCCTTCCTGTTTTCAATCTGCGAAGCATAACTCTTTATTCTTTCACTGTTCAGGATGATGCCGTCAAACCGCTCCAGGTGGCCGTACACGGTTTTCCATCCATTGCCGTGCGTAACCATGACGGCATACCCGATGCCCCACTGCTGGTACATGACGCTGCTCACGTAACCGTCATCGGCCGCGTATACCGCGTACCCGGTCCTGCCGCCGGTGCTGACATCGATGCCGTGATGGAAGTGGGGGCCGCGGTACTCCCCGAAGGTGCCGGTTATCATCACCGGCCGGTCAATGGGCCAAAGCAGGACAGGGTCTCCTGCAGTGCCTGCCGCAGCGCAGGTGAAAACAATAATGCCGATGAGTGCTATACGGGTCAATTTCATGATCACCCATGGGTACGGAACAGTGATGATTCGATCAAGAATAATTTCTCATTGACAGGATGAAATTGAGGGGCAACTGTACTGGATAATCGAATAATTTCAACACCCCCGGCCCCCGGAGGGGCACCGCCTGCGCTATATCAAAATGGCTGTTTCCTCGATTCGCATATGGCGGACCGGGGGGCTCACATATTTAAGGAGGCTGTTATGAAGAAATCATTGGTATTTATGCTATCCGTGCTGATCGCCGCTGCCCTGATCGGCTGCGGCAAGAAAGTTCCTCTCCCTGATGACCAGAAGGTTTTCGCCGGTAAATGGGTAGCCGATGACGGCACCTTCGTCACGATCTATCTGGACGGCGGCGGTGATCTCAAGACTTCCAACTCCAATGTTACCGGGGGAAACACGACCATAGCCGGAGACTCCCTGACCATCGGCATGGGCCCCATCAAGAAAACCATGAAGATCACCGAAAAGCCGAAAGAGACGGGTGGCAAAAAAGTCCTCGTCCTGGACGGCATACCATACACCAAGCAGCAATAATTTCCGAATAATGCGGCATGGCGTGTTGCGGGACGCGCCATGCCGTGTCCCGCAACACCGGCATTATCACAGCCGTTTTTTTCTTGATATTTAAGCAAACGATTATAACATAGTAAATTGCGGGAAGATGTATACAGATAATGAAAAATAATTTTACCAGATCCATCGGCTTTAAAATAATATTTTTTTACATACTGCTTGCCCTGATAAACATTTCTTTCATCATTTCCATAATCTTCGAGAACCAGGTCGATCTTATCAGTAAAAACGCAAAACTTGAGTCCGAGCAGCAAATTTCAAATTTGATCGGTTCATTAAAGCAATTCTCATCCGAAATGAAAAGAGGGACGATCTTCACGTATGAAAAAGATCATAAATTTCTGAATCAATTCATTGAGGTGATACGGCCTTACGCGTCATCATTTTTTATCATCTCTGAAGACAACAGGATTCTTTATAAATCAGTCAAGGCGCCGGCTCCTCCGCCGACAATGGCCGAAGACGTGCTGAGGTCCGTAACAGCCGAAAATTTTTCCGGTAAAGAGTATTACCTGAGAATAGACGACAGGAAGCGGATCATATATTCCTATATTCCCCTCCACGATTTTCAACTGGGAAATACCGTTCTTCTTGTCTTGAAAGATATAACCAGCATCGATGCGTCATTGAGACATCTGTATGCCCAGGCGATCTATGTCATCATCGTGGCCCTTTTTTTCCATGCGGTTTTCGCCCTGATTCTTTTCAGGTATATCATAACCCCGGTGAAACTGCTTAAAGAGGGGGCGCATAAATTAGCAGAAGGCGACTTCGGCGCGCGGATTTCATTATCTGAAAGAAAGGATGAATTCGGATCTCTCGCGGAATCCTTTAACAGAATGGCTGACTCGATATCTCAAGACATGGTTACCCTGTCGGGTAAAGCAAAAAGCGCAATTGAAACAATAAACAGGGCGGATATTCTGACCGTGAAAGACGAACTGACCGGTTTATTCAGCCGGATCTATATGATTGAGCGTATCGATGAAGAAGTGAAAAAATCCCGTATCAAAAAAAGCTCTTCTGCTCTTATCATTATTGATATTGATAATTTCCAGGATATACTGAAGATATACGGCAATAACTCAGGGGATATAATAGTGCTGGAAATTTCAAAAATTATAATCCGGAACAGCGTTGAAACAGATGTCATTTCGCGCTTCAGCGGAGAAACCATCGCTGTTTTAACCACCGACTGTTCAATTGAACAGGTAAAAAATCTAACCGAAAAAATCAGGCATGAAATTGAAGGCGCCGCGATCATAACACCCGATGGAAATTTTTCGGTCACGGCAAGTATCGGCGCGTCATTCATAAATTTCGGATCCGGGGGAAAGCCCGAAGCGGGACACGACCTTATTTTCTCCGCCGGAACAGCCCTGGCGCAGGCGAAGGAAAAAGGGAAGAACAGGGTTGAGATTATTCCTTAAGGGGACGGGACCTGCCTTGTGAAAAAAATCAATCTCACCGTCATAACCGTTGTCGCATCTCTGGTTGCCGTAGTTTTTCTTTTTCTGATTAATGAAATTGTGATTTCAATCAGGCTCAACGAGCTGAGATCGAGCCTGCAGGATATCGACCGCAGAGAGGGAGGCATTGACAATATCGGTCTTGTGTCAACGTATGAGATACACAAGAAGCTGTTTGAGAACCGAATTTCACAGGATGAAGCGGACGCCATAGAACAGAGGATACATTCGCTGATGATCCTCAAAAAAAGCAAGCCTCCCCCCCTTGATGTTGTATATTCCATAATCTCCTTCACCGCGCTGGCGGTGATTAACTTTAACCGGATGATCCTGGGTAAAATGCCCCTTCCCTATTATCCCGGCGACGTATCAGGCCATGTGACTATCGACCTGGCGTATTATTACGAAAGAAATTTTCACTTTGAACGCGCCATAGAGCTCTATGACAAAAGCATTGCCGGTACTAATTTAAACAGCAGTCTCAGGGCCGGCGTTCTTCTTCACAAGGGGTACTGCTATGCCCTTTCGGGATATAACGCCGAAGCCCGCGGCAACTACCTGTCGGTTATCAATAAATACAGCAACGAGAGCAGCGCCATAACAGCGACAATCCTGCTCGGATATCTTGAAGGATTCAGACTCGCCCGTGAAAGGGTGCTGAACAGCAAGGAAGATCCCCTGCGGACAAGCCAGAACCTTGTTAATCTTCTGGCCTACAAACAGGCCCTTTCAATTCTTAAAACCGCGGAATCCGGGGCCAGGCAGGAAGACCTTCCCGGTTTACAATACTTAAAGGCGAGATGTTTCGCCGGCATGGGCGATACCGGTAAAGCGGTGGAAAATTATCTGCAGGTGATTACTTCTTCACCGGAATCACGATACGCCGCGTTTTCCAACCGCAAGCTGTTTATGATAGCCTCGTCGGGGGGAGATGAAAAAATTCAAAAAATGTCAATTGAGCTGAACAGCATCTTTAACGACCCTGTATTGAGCCGGATGATCGAGGACACTGAAAAGATCAAAACCGGCAGCAATAAACAGGAAAACCAGGTCAAAATTGAAATACCCGCGGATTTAAAAGCCAGGGTCGATAATTTTATATCCACTAAAAATGAATCCGCCTTGAAAACAAGCAGGTATTTTATTATATTTACAAGTGACGGGAATATCTTCAAGGGAACATTGATCGAACAGACAGCTGACCATATCGCCATTATGACCTCAATTGGCAGGATCGATGTCAGGAAAGACAGGGTCAGCAAGATTATCAAACACTAGACATGGGCAAATTCCGGCTATTATTTATTGCAGGTGTTATCCTGTTCCTCCCTCATATTGTCTTTAGCGACATCATTGTTACCACGGACGGCATGACACTCAACGGGAAGATAATCGAGGACATCAAGAATGATCATGTAAAATTCGGCACGTACCACGGAATCTTTACAATATATTACGATCAGATCAGGGAAAAGCACAAGACTGATAACTACCAGGAAGACATAAAGATATTCAAAGATATGGGGAAAACCGTCAGTGAAGCCGAGATAAAAACCAATTACCAGGCCGGTATAAAAAAACTCGAGGAAAAGCAGATAAGAGACAAAAAGGCCAGGGCGGCTTCGACAAAATATTTGCTGCTTGTTTCTCCTTTCTTTAATTTTAATTTAGGAAAAATACAAACTCTTCTGCCGTATAGTTTCGGAGCATTCCTTATGGGCGATGTCCGGGTTCAGAGCAAATACAGGTTTCTGCCCAGCACGGTCAGGATAGATCTGCACTATTTCCATTCCGAAAAGGGTATAAAGAAAATATCCGCGTTCCGCTTCGGCCTCGGCACCGCATGGATTTTCCCTCTAGAGGGCAGGGGTTTTCATGTAAATCTGACCCTGTCCCCGGTATTTGGCGGAGGCTATTACGCGGTAACGGGCAGAGACGGGAACACCGGCGGGTTTAAATGGCACGCGTCACTGTCCTTCGGTCCGGAATTCAACATCTCTTCCTGGGTGATTTCTCCCCAGGTCCGGTTCGATTATATTTATGATGGAGCTGCCCCTTTATATGGGATCGGGATTTCAATCGGTGCCGGCTATTTTTTTAACATATAGGCCCCGATCCAATCCCTTGATGCATGATGGTTTAAAAAGTATATGAGTATCCGTTCCTCTACATATAGCACATTGAAGCGCAGGATATGCCTGCCCCTTGCCGCATGTATCCCTGTTTTTTTGTTGTCCGGCTGCGGTTCGGAATTTAAGGTTCTTTTCGATAAAGATGATTATCTTCCTGCGATTATTTTCATCGGGTCAAAACAACCCATCGCACCAGGGTTGGTTGCCATTACGGCGCCGAACAGCGGTGCTGATTTTACGACGAATGACGCGACGCAAACCCTGTCCGGGACGTGCGGCGCTGACGCGACACTGTCGGTGACCGGCGGATATACCTTTGCCGACAGTAATTGCGACGACGAGACATGGTCATTGGACGAGATTACGCTGTCAAGCGGCGCGAACGTGATCACGGTGACGGCGACTGACCCGTACTCGAACTCGTCGAGCGATTCCCAGACTATTACCCTTGACATGGCAGCGCCGAGTGTGGCGATCACGGACCCGAACGGCGGAGTTGATTTTACAACGAATGACGCGACGCAAACCCTGTCCGGGACGTGTAGCGCTGACGCGACGCTGTCGGTGACCGGCGGATACACCTTTGCCGACAGTAATTGCGACGACGAGACATGGTCATTGGACGATATTACGCTGTCAAGCAGTGCGAACGTGATCACCGTGACGGCGACTGACCCGTACTTGAATTCTGCAAGCGCCACGCAGACGATAACTCTTGACACAACGCCGCCGGATGTGGCGATCACCTCACCGAACGGCGGTGCTGATTTTACGACAAATACGGCATCGCAGACAATATCGGGCACCTGCGGTACTGATGCAACGATGAGTACGAGTATCGGCTCTTTTACCGACAGCGACTGTTCCGACGGGACCTGGGCACTCACCGCCATGACCCTCTCGGAGGGAACAAATTCTATAATCGTGACGGCAACTGATCCGTATTCGAACACGGCTAGCGACATGATTACGATAACATATACTGATGTAAATACCATATACTGGTCGGAGCTTACCGGAGGGATCAAGGCAATATACAGTAATAAAACCGGTGAGAACACGGTGCTCACCGCCACTGGAGACCCTCTGGATATAGCCCTGTATGAACCGGGATCGCAGATTTACTGGGCGGAGGATACCGGGACAGACTTCCGGATACGATATGCCAATCTTGACGGAACGGGAGAAACCTCATTTTTAAGCAGTTACAGTGCCTCAATTTACCATGGTCCGACGGAGATAGAGATCGATCAAGTTGACGGCTATATTTACTGGAACGCATATCAATTTTTTTCATCAACACATAACGACATCTGGCGATCATCACTTGTATCGCCATTGGCGCAGAAATGGGAAAACGAGCTACCCTACAACTACACCTTCAGCATCGCGCTGGATACCGTCAACAGGATGATTTACTTCAACGCAAACGATTACTGGGATATCGGCAATCCTGCGGGCAGCGGCAAGAACGGGGAGATGCACAGCGGCCCACTGGATACACCTGATGCGCATTCATACAAGCTATGGGGCACGGGCATCGATCCATCATCTGTTTCCCTGAGGGGGACCGCTGTTGATACTGCCGGAGGGCATGTCTATTACGTGAACAGGGCGTGGGACACTCTCACAATCAGAAGAAGAAATCTTTCGTTATCTGATCTAAGTGAAACCATGTGGATCACCGCGGCCGGATTCGACATCCAGAAACTGGCCCTGGATTTAGAGGAAAGAAAGATTTACTGGACCTCGCGCAGCCCCAACAGGATATACCGCGCAGATCTTGACCAGGCGGAAACAGGGATTGAAGTGTTTCGCGAACTTTCCGTAGTGCCGACCGGGATCGCCATATCGTATTAGAATATTTTTCCCGGAAAAATCAAAGTCAAACCCGCATTTACTTTTTTAAAAACCCGTCGCGATGCAATATTGCAATCACGCGGGAAAATATTTCGCCAGCAGGTCCTGGAGCGGCAGCGGCCGCGAAAAATAATATCCCTGGAAAAGGTCGCATCCCAGGCCCTTGAAAAAATCAACCTGCGCGGGGAGCTCGAATCCTTCCGCGACGACCTTCAGGTTAAGGGAATGTCCCAGGTCCATGATGTATTTGGCCAGCGTTTCTTTCTTCGCGTCTCCCGGCACGGCATGGACAAAGGCCATGTCAATCTTGATAATATCCACGGGAAGCTCCGCCAGGTATGACAGGGAAGAAAACCCCTTTCCGAAGTCATCGATGGCGATGAGAAAACCGCTTTTTTTCAGCTCCGCCAGGCTTTTGCGCGCCAGATGCATGTTTTCCACGAGATTGTCTTCCGTGATTTCCAGCACAAGATGCCGCGGTTCGATCCCATGCTGTTTCGCAAACAAGGAAAGAAAATCGCCGTACGAAGGATCTACCAGCTGGTTGGCGGACAGATTTATGCTGATATTGAACCTCTTTTTTATTTTCATCTCAACATCATAAAATGACTTGCGGACCACGAGATTATCCAGGTCCTTCATCAGGCCCGCCTTTTCAATCAGCGGTATGAAATTACCGGGTCCTCCTATTGCCGGATCATTATTGGTGCATCGCAGCAGCGCTTCCGCGTGGATGATGTTCCCGCCGGCATCTACTATGGGCTGGTAAAACAGAACAAATTCATCCCTGGCAATGCAGTTCCTGAGAAGATCAACCGTATAAATTTTATTGGAAGCCCCCTCCAGCAGATTTTTGCTGAAAAATCCATAGGAGTTTTTGGCTTTCTTTACGTCCCGGATCGTAGTATACGCATTGCTCATGATCGTATTGATATCGTTCCCGTCACGGGGAATGATCAGAATGGCGATGCTTACCGTCAGCGTGCACGAAATACCCGATACAACAAAGGGGTTCTTCAGGCTTGATATGATTTTTGAGGCGAAGGTCCCTGCTTCCCCTCCTGTACTTATCTCTTTCAGTAAAAACGAAAATTCATCTCCCCCTATGCGGTATAATGCCCCGGCCTCCGCAAACGTATCCTTCAGCCTGCACACAAGCATCCTGAGGACCTCGTCGCCGAAACCTTCCCCGTATGATTCATTGATATTCTGAAAATCATCAATATCAAAATATACCAATGAAAAGCCCCTGCCGCTTGTGGCTGATTTATCCAGCCCAATCTTCAAATCCCTTCTGAAACCGGTTCTGTTCTGTATTTCCAGCTCGGCATCATAGTAGAGTTCGCTCCTGAGGTCTTTCGTTATGCTGTCAAGACGGCCGAATTGACTAATGAACAGATCAAATACACCGAACCCCATGGATAGTATCAATATGGTAATGCCAAGTCCCAGGTACGGAAAGTGATTGTTAACGGCGATGATCTCATCCCTTGCAAACAGCACCGAATAAAAATTATTAAACGCGAAATAACTGAGAACAATAAGGCCCGCCAATACATTTTTTGCGGGGAACCTGCTTCCCTTTTTCATCGCGGTCATCAGAATAACTGTGATTAAATATATGAGATACACAAAGAAAAAAATGTTTCTGCTTATAATCAATGGCCCTCTGTACTGTACCAGTACGCCGCCGCTGTGAAGGCCGGGTCCCGGTTCCCCATATCTAAGTAGTAAATCAGGATAGATCATTGAAAAAACCGTGAGAATCACTGCGATCGCGATACCGGCCAGGAAAAAAACACGGTTGATTTTTTTAAGACGCTCTTTCAGCACCAGTACACGATCAAGATAATATGGAATAATGAAGAAGAACAGCAGGGGGATTATTTCCCTGGCAATAAGAAAAACCGCAGCGGCATTATCCCGTATTACGACAATAGAAAAAATGGAATTGAGGGCATCGCTGGCGATGTAGAGGAAAGAGACAGAACAGATAACCAATAGTCCGCGGGTCTCATTCACCGGCATTTTGAAGTAAATGAAGGCGGACTGAATCACCGCGTAAAAAATAAATCCGGAGAAAATAAGCTTCAGGCTGAAGTAAAGAATAGGTAGGTTTTCCATGTATTTATTTTATAAGAGGGATATCCCCCCTGTCTGCTGATATTTTTCTGATCATGTACAGGCGGAACCGGATGAGGGAGTCTGCATCATCCATGCCGGTGCTTTTTCATAATCCGGAACCACGCCGCCTTTATAAAGCTTTTAGTACCGCATTTTGAACATGTCAAGATAATTATTTTACCGCATGTGCACCGGCCGGGAAGCGCATCTGCCGCGGCTGATACGCTTCCGGAATCCTGTAAAGACCTTGACAATCCCGCCCTCAAGGCCGCGCGCATCAAGCCGCTTGACGCGCTCAATTACACCTAGCCGGGTAGCGGCCCGGAATAAAAAAAGTAATTGCCTTCCCGGGCATGACCGTTATGCTTTCAACGCGGGAAAGACAACCGAGGTGGATCATGAGCAAAGACACGAGTAAATTGTACATGAAGCTGGGCGGATTCAAAAAAATTTCCGGGCAGGCTCCGTCAAAAGCGCGGTCCATGAACATCCTGTCAAAAATCGCCCTGCAGTTCACATCGGGAAAGGTCCTTATCGCCCTTGCCCTGGTGCTGCTCGTGGGAGTATGGGTGAACGACAACATACGCAAAACGGGCGTCCCTCCGAAATGCTGGTTCAACACGACCGGGGAAACGGCCGTCGCAAAAGGCGTCATAACGAGTATTGAATTCATCTCCCTGGGGGTGAAGAACCAGAACAACTTCAGGATACTGTATGACTACAACGTCAACGGCACCACGTACCGGGGCGTATCCTTCCAGACAGGATTGGGCTACAGAAAGAACGAGGCTATCGAGGTAACCTATTCAACGAAGGACCCGTCCTGTTCCTGCTGCTGCGGCAAATGCCCCGCTGAAGACGCCATGTTCACGGTCATCTTCGGGGGAGTGCTCCTGCTCATCGCGGCGTTCCTTATCCAGGCAAGCGCGAGGAGGATGATTAGAGCGATATGGATCATCGAGCACGGCGCGATTGCCGCAGCCACGGTGCGGAGTATTACCCGGAAATCCAAAATAGTCTGGACCATGAAGTACGCCAGGACCGTGATATGGTGGAACGTATCCTGCGAGTTCAAGGACGCGTCAGGCAACAGCGCAAAGGTCACCGTCAACGCCCCGTCCAAGGATTACGTGCGCAAGGGGGACAGCATCGCCGTGGTCTATGATCCCGGTATGCCGGACAACGTCATAGCCGTGGATGCCCTTCCCTTTTTCGTGAAGACCGATCCGGAATTGAAAGCATGAATTCCCGGATGGTTATGCCTGTAATTTTTCAGAGAGAGCTGAATATGAACTTAGAAGGTGCAGTAATATTGATCACCGGGGCTTCAAGCGGCATAGGCAAAACAGCAGCCCTCGCCTTTGACCGGGCAGGCGCGAAGGTGGCCATGGCGGCGCGGCGCAGGGAGAACCTTGAAGAAAACGCTGCCCAGATGAACAACGCCTTGGTCCTTCCCACGGACATGTCAGATGAGAAGCAGGCCGTGGCCATGGTGGAAAAAACGGTCAGGCACTTCGGGAGGATCGACGTGCTCATCAACAACGCCGCGGCCATAATCGTTTCCCGTGCGGACGAGGTAAAATCGGAGGACCTGCTCCGCTCCTTCAAGACGAACGTGGTCGGGCCCGTGGCTGCCACGAACCGGGCCGTACGCTACATGAGGAAACAGGGTTACGGGCATATCATCAACGTGGGATCGCCCGGTTTCATGATCGGGGTGCCGCTGTACACTCCCTATGTATGCTCCAAGGCCGCCGTGTGCGGCTGGACCCGCACCATCCAGGCCGAGTGGGCCGATACGGAAATCAGGGTGAGCGAGTATTTTCCCGGCTACATCAGGACCGACTCGCCGGCCGAATCGGGCTACGGCCCGGTGGAGCAGGACACCATCATCGATCCTGACCAGAACTTCATAACAAAATTCTTCACCAGGCCGAAGACGCCCGACGATGTGGCGCGTCAGCTCATGGCCCTGGTGCGGAAGCCGAAGACCCTGGTTTACTCAAGCCTGCTCACCAGCTTCGGTTCCTGGGTGGCCAACATCCCCGGGAAGCGCCTCTCCATTGCGCGGAATATGGCCGTTGCCGCGCGGAAACGTCTTGGCCTGGAAACATTCCGGGAGTAGCTACGGATCAAACTCTACCCCTACTATTATTTTAAAATCAGGTCAATCACAGAATCAATCTGCGAAACATTGTTGATGGCGGAGAGACGGGCAAGGATATTGATAACAATTTTTTTATCCAGCCCCACCTGGCGGGCCATCTCTTCAATATACCCGTCAGGCAAGTCTTTTTTTTCACCCCGGCCGGCCCCGGACATGATCATGAGCATCCAGCATAATTTCAGGACCGCCTCCTCCCTCTTCTTCGACGTGCTGCCGATATCGGCCATGCTTTTCAGCAGGGTCAACTCCGACGCGTGAAGGCGGTTGGCGAAAATCTTGATCAGGCGCTGCGTGAACACCGGGTTGTTTTCAATCAGGACATCAAGGTTATCCGCTTCTGCGACGGCCAGGAGGCATTCCGTGCGGCACACGGCCGTCGCCAGCCGGGGCTGGTTCCCCACGATGGCCATCTCGCCGAAAATATCCCCCTCCGTCAGGGTGGTCATCCGCACCTTCTCACCGGTATCAAGGGTCTTTACAATGTCCACCTTTCCTTTCCGGATCAGGTAGAAGACCTTCCCCGCCTCGCCCTGCTCGAACAGCACGTGGCCCTCGCCGAAACGCCATTCCTTCTGCATCACCGAAACGGGCCTGACAAAGAGCTGGCGGATATTTTTAAAGCCGGGCAGGCGCAGGTTGAAAAACAGGCCCCGGGTCACCCGGTACAGGTAGTATTTTACCAGGAATGCGCGGTATCCCCATGGCCTCCCCGTCAGCCGCACGAGGGTGCCGGAAAGCTGTTTCTGATCATCGCGGCTGTCCCAGATGACGACGCCCGGCACCGGCGGGGAGGTAAAAGCGGAGCAGGTGAAAGTCAAAGAACAGCGCGTCCCGACCTCAATGGGGTCGACGGTTTTGAGGTAGCAGTTGCCGGCCGTGACATGGTAGGTAATCGTCTTGATGACGGAATTTCCCTCTGTAATATCAACATCGATTATGATGGGTATCTTTATCAGGCTGTTTTGAAAATATTTCGGATTGACCACCCCGACAGCGAAGAGGTTCAGGGAATAGAGGGCGGGCAGCAGGGTGAAAAGCGTGATGGTTTCCTCCTGCGCCATCCGGTGGCGCAGGATTTCCATCAACATGCGCCACTCAACAAGACATGCCGCGGCCGCGGCAAGCATGACAATGATGACCAGGACGCGCAGTTTCCCCAGCTTCAGCCGGAAAAAGGGGACGTATTCGCGGTTCTTCGAACCCATGGAACGGAGTATCCACCGTTCATGCTGCGGTTCACGCTGCAGTGTTTGCCACTCCTCGATGGAAATGCCGTGTTTCCGCAATCCATCAAGGAGAGGCAGTGTCTGCGATTTTGCAAGGATATACTCCATCCCTATAATAAGCAGCACCAGGAGGGGGGCTATCAGGTAGGTGCCGGCGCCGCCCCTCATAAGCATGGTGTCATACAGTCCGTGAAACAGGATAGGCACTATGAACGCCCCTAGGGCGTAGCGAAGCCGGTTTCCCCCTGAACCGCTGAAGCGCATAAGCGCCAGGCCGTATCCCATAAGGCCGCAGGTGAGGACATGGAGCGGGACCGAGCTGAACATCCGAACAATGATCACCGGTTCGCGCACCGCCAGCGCATACACGATATTTTCGAGCGTCGCGAACCCAAGGCCCAGGAGCATGGCGGAGATGACCATATTCAGGACCATGAGAAGGGGAGGCGTTCTGTATGTCAGTATCGCGATCAAGATGAAAGCTCCTGTTTTCTCGACAAGTGAAGCGCCGAGGAACCCCGTTGCTATCGCGTTTTGAAACGTCACGAGGCGCAGGAGGTACGGGCTCACCAGAAGCAGCACAAGACCGAGAATAATACCATAAATGTAATACTCGAGGTGGTACAGGTAGCTCGGCTTGACAAGGAAATACCGGTAATAGAAAATATAAATGATCGGGACGGGCAGGATGGCCAGGAGGAGAAGGATTATTGTCATGGATGACTTGGCCGCACCGTTGGTATCATAACATTCCCATGGCTCCAGAAAATATTTGTAATACGGCTTGAAACAGACCGGTTTATCATCAATTATCAGCATTGATGAAACTTCATCGATACAATTTTATCAAGCATTTTTTATAAACAGCTGTCCGGACCGGGAGGATGACGAAAGCAGGACAGCCATTGCATTTTTATGTATTTTACAAACCAACAATGCCGGACACGAACATCATGACAAAAACCATCAGCATCATGTAATCATTTCGTTACAATTCCAGGATCAACAATTTCGTTGACCGCACCCTGTATCGTCCCCGTATGCTTTCAGCCCCGGATTATTGAACATGAACCAAATACTTGGTTACTTATCCAAAAATTAATTATTTCAGCATAATTAATTTCCTTTACAAATAACAGTGTGCTGAAAAAATCAGAATATACGTATCGATGGGGCATGCAGGATACTTGTGAATACCCTCATGCTCCACTGATAAGCATCCAGAATAATAATTTTTTTGGGAGGATTGATACATGAAAGATGTGGTAATCGTCAGCGGTTCACGGACTGCTATCGCGAAATTCGGCGGGGCACTGAAATCGGTTCCCGTAGTCGATCTCGGCGCACTGGTAATAAAAGAAGTATTGAAAAAAGCGGGACTCCGCCCCGTGATAAGCGACTTGATGAAGGAAATCACCCCCGACAAACACAAGAACGTGGGCCTGATCGAGCTGGAGAAAAAGGCCGGCAACTGGGACAGTTCCCTGGCCCCGATAACAATCGATGAAGTCATAATGGGCAATGTGCTTCAGGCCGCCCAGGGACAGAACACGGGCCGCCAGGCAATGATAAAGGCCGGCATCCCCAAGGAGACCCCGGGCTTTACCATCAACAAGATTTGCGGTTCGGGGCTCAAGGCGATCGCCGAGGGCGCGCAGGCCATCATGTCAGGCCAGGCGGACGTCATCATAGCCGGCGGACAGGAGAACATGAGTCTCGCTCCCATGGCGATGAAAGACGCCCGGTGGGGATACCGGATGGCACTCACCGGCGTTGGGGAAGTCCATGACCTGATGGTCTTCGACGGCCTGTATGAAATATTCTACGGCTACCACATGGGACTCACCGCGGAAAACATCGCCAAACTGTACGGCATAAGCCGCAAAGAGCAGGATGAACTGGGTGTCCTCTCCCACACCCGCGCGCGGAAAGCCATGACAGAAGGACTCTTTAAAGACGAGATAGTCCCCGTTGTCATGAAAGGAAAAAAAGGCGACGAGTTCTTCGCAGAAGACGAGCGCCCCATGGACACAAACTTTGAAAAAATGTCCCAGATGAAACCCGCCTTCGTCAAGGACGGCACCGTTACCGCCGGCAACGCCTCAGGCATCAATGACGCGGCTGCCGCGGTCCTCATGATGAGCGCTGACAAGGCCAAGGAACTGGGCCTCAAGCCGATGGTCAAGATCAAGGCCTTCGCGGCCGGCGGCGTTGACCCGGCCTACATGGGCCTTGGCCCTGTTCCCGCGGTCAGGAAGGTGTTGAAGCAGACCGGGATGTCCATCAAGGACCTGGAAATGATCGAGCTGAACGAGGCCTTCGCTTCCCAGGCCATCGGCTGCTTCCGCGAGCTCGGCCTGGACAACGAGAAGCCGAACCAGTTGGGAAGCGGTATATCCCTGGGCCACCCCATCGGCTGTACCGGCGCCCGGATGATGGTCACGGCCATGCATGAGATGAAGCGCAAAAACCTGGCCAACTGCCTCCTCACCATGTGTATCGGCGGCGGCATGGGCTTTGCGATGATAGTCGAAAAAGTATAACGGCAAACGCAGACAGCTGATATGTTCAAAAGGGCCGTCACAAAATGACGGCCCTTTTTATTTGTTGACAAAGAAATTTTTCCTGATAATTACTATGCCATCATACCACCAAGGAGAAATTCATGAAAAAAATTGTGATCCCTCTTTTCATTATCATCTCAGGTTTTCTGCTTACGGCAGCGTTACTGGCGGACTATACCGCTGAATCAGCCCTCGGCACATGGCTGGTGCCCAAGGGAGATGCTAAAGTTACCATATACAAGTGCGCCGATAAATTATGCGGCAAAATCAGCTGGCTCAAAACGCCGGAAGACCTTGACACCAAGAACCCGGATCCCGCCAAGCGGAAAATCAAGATCCTCGGCATGAACATGCTGTGGGGATTTACCTTCAAGGACAACGAATGGGTCGGCGGCCAGATCTACGATCCTGATTCGGGCGACACCTATAAATGCAAAATGTGGCTCAAGAGCGACGACAAGCTGAACGTTCGAGGCTTCGTAGGCGTTCCCCTGTTTGGTCGATCAGAAATTTGGACCAGAGTTAAATAAACTTGACATCATGTCAGTTTTTGCTAATATATCACCATTGGTGTATTTCATAATCGGTCTTTTCTATTGTTTTTCCCCGCCACAGGCGGAAACGAAAAAATAGGAACCATTGTGATACAATGCGGGTCAAACTAACAATTATCAAATCGGAGGAAGGAGTATGAAGAAAGTTGTAGCTGGTGTATTAGTTTTTATCGCCTCAGCAGTTTTTTTCGCGGTTCAGGTAAATGCCGGGGAAGTTCTGACAGGAACATGGAAAACCGTCGCCGATGAAGGCGCTGATAAGGGAAAAGCCAAATCGTACCTTCAAGTATATGAAAAGGACGGAGTATACTTTGCGAAAGTGACCAAGCTTCTTCTCAAACCCCAGGATACCCTCTGCGATAAATGCAAGGGCAACCTGTATAACAAGCCGGTTGTCGGTATGAATATTTTTTCGAACATGAAAAAAACCGGAAAAGTCGATAAGCAATTCGGCGAAGAATACGCCGGCGGCCAGATCATGGACCCCGACAATGGAAAATTCTACACCTGTAAAATCTGGGTCAAGGGCGATACCCTCGTGGTACGGGGATACCTGGCGTTCTTCTACAGAACACAGAGATGGTACAGGGTCAAGTAATCCGCTCATACAGGAAACGGCACTGAATGAAAAAGAGCATCTGTAACGGATGCTCTTTTTTTTCGCTTTCCCCTGGAAACATTTCGGATTGCATCGCTCCTGAAAACCGTTAAAATTTCATCCCCACCCCGATACCGCCGGGAACGAGGGTAAAAAATATTTCAGTTTCATATTCTTCATAAGAGCCGGTTTTCTGACCGCCTTTATATTTCGCTTCATAGTTTTTCAGGTTCTTCACATTCTTCCGGGGCTGGGTGAAGATATTGAGAAGAGAAACCGCCTCGCTTTCCCCGAAGGTTATCAGGCCGTCCGTCCATGGGCGATTGAAGGCCAGCACGGTCGTGAGGCCGGCGCCGATATTAACAACCAGGTTTAAAACGTGGGGCATCCATCCCCATCCATCCCGTTCAACTTCTGCGCACTGCCGTAAAATATCCTCCGCCTGTAAAAGCTTTGCCTGGCGCTCGGCCGCCGTGTTTGCGGGCATGGAACGCAGCCTGTCAGGCAAATATGCGGATTTAAAGGGTGTGATAAGAAGCCCGCCGACCCCGAGCGCCGTTGTGCATCCGCCCACCAGCATGTCCTCGGCAAAGGCCCGGTTCCTGATCTTTCTCGTATAAAGGGGATGATGATCATGCCTCCAGTCTTTCCAGTGATGACCGGCCAGTGTCCCCTGGACTATCGTAGCCGAGGCATATATTGCCATCCAGCTGTACCACCATCCCTGGGCACCGGGCTGCGCGGAATACAGGGCGTTCTCGATATAGTTGAGCCGCTCCGTTACCTGTGCATCATTGAGCGCGGGCAGCAGCGGCTGCTTCTGGGCAAAAACAGGACCCGTCGAAGCAAACAGAACAAACACCATAATTAACCAGCATTGAACACGATTATTCCTCATAATTCCTCCATGCGATATACCAGCAGTCTGCTGCGTACAACAACCTCTAAAACAAAAGATATATGGACTTGTTGTGAAACTGGCGTCTCGCGCTCGGCAGACGCCTTATTGCACGTCCTGTGCGGCGTCTGCACTGCAACATCCTGTTGGGCGCATGGGGCCCCTGCGGGGGCTTTTTTAAGGGGCTTCGCCCCTTAGACCCCATTTAATTAATTAAGAATTGCAACAAGTCTCATATATCCTCTTAACAACTCCACGGATGGAGCCGGTAAGAAACCGATAAAATTACTTCAACGGCGACAGGGCCCCGCGTATAAATCTCATGACTCCCTTTATGATCCGCTCGTCATTGTCAAGAGCGTCATGCCCCGCGAAAATTCTCATCCTTTCCATGAAATATTTCGAAGTGTACGAATACTGGAGCACCAGGAGAAGGTTGTCGAGGCAGAAGGAGGCAATCCACTCATTCACGTCGTCGCCCACGAGTCCCTCTTTTTTTGCGCTGGCAATGATATACCGGTAATACCGGGCCGTTATCTCTTCCATTTTTTTTGACAGCCGCGCCGACATGTGAGAAAGGCTCTGCGAGGTGAGATCATGGTATATCTGGGTCAGTTCCGGATACTTCCGCGAATACTCCTGGGTGGCGCGCACCAGTTTTTCTATCTTATCGAAAACGGTTCCGGTTGACAGGTCGATGGATGATATCAACTTTTCAAGGATACGAAGGCCCTCGTCGGCAATGGCCATGTATAAATCATCTTTTGACGCAAAATAGTTATAGAGGGAACCGATACTGATGCCCGCCTTCTTCGCTATATCATTTATATTGGCAGCTACCAGACCTTTACCGGCAAACTCGCTGATAGCGACATTCAGAATCCTCTGACGTTTCTCCTCTGAAATTTTCTCAAAAGTTTCTTTATGGAATTTTGTCATGACCGTGAACCTCTAAAAGTCCCAGAAAAAGCGGCCCCGGGCTGAGTGAACATTCAATCAGCTCACATGTCAACCATTTAATATAATTCTGATTGTCCTTGATATTTTGTCATTCTGTAACATTGATTGATAATTAATGATAACAATTTTTTCAAATAGAGATGATGGTATCTTTTGGCCGCGATGTGCGAGGATACACTACCCCGGGGGAGACACGATCACGCATTCATATCATACACTATCTTGATCCCCTTCATGGGAAGAAGAGGATCTACAATGTTCTCATGACCCAGATGCTCCGTAACCGCCCCGGCAAAGCCGCCGGTCAGGATAACCGTAAAGCCGCGCCCGTATTCCCTTTCTATCCTGGCTATGATACCTTCCGCGAGGGAGAGCCATCCGTAAAAAAAACCTGATTTCAGGGCGTTCACCGTATCCCGTGCCACCAGGCGGTCAGGCTTCTCAAAGGGCACCTCGGGGAGCCGCGAAGCGCTCATCCACAATGATTTGATGGCAGTATCGATCCCCGGCGCTATGACACCACCGTCGAATACTCCTCCTTCAAGAAGGACGCAGAACGTCACGGCGGTGCCGATGTCCACGACGATTTTCCCTCCGCCGTATTCCCTGAACACCGCGGCGGCGTTGACGATGCGGTCCACGCCGAGCTGCCGCGGGTCATCGTAACGTATGGTAAAATTGAGCTTGCTGCTGCAGGATATTTCCAGGGCTGCAATTCCCAGATTATTTTTCGCCATATCATGATAGGCCGGGTTTATCTCCGGTACCACGCTCGAAAAAGCGATGCCCCGGATGCCGGATGTAATGTCTCCGGCCCCGCAGCGACTCACACCATCGCGTACCTCCTGGTATAATTCCGCTGGTCCGCTGTTTTTGACCGTGGGGAACCGGAACGTATATTCGGGTAGTATCGCATCCTCCGGGTACAGGGCGGCAGTGGTGCTGGTGTTCCCTATGTCAAAACCGAGTATCACCTTATACCTCGCAGATCATAGGGTATATGGCGCATACACCATACGCTCTGTCAACATATTACCGCAGCCGTTCCAGGGCGCCCTGGCGTTTAATCGCCCGCGGGCGATATATCAGCCCTACCCTGTTGTTTGGGTCAATGAGGAGGAGCCGGTTCATGACGGCGATGCATCCCCGGTAGTCGCCCTTTTCATACAGATCAATACCCTGTTTTTCAAGGATGGCAATGTCCCCGGCAAGATGTTTCCTGGTTTTCTCCTGTTCATCACGCGCAGCGGGCAGGTACTTGCCGGCGCTCTCCAGCAGCGGAAGGGCCTCATAATAGCGCTTTTCTTTCACCCTGGTCATGGCCTGCTCATAATCGGTTTCGGCTTTTTTTATGCCCGCGAGCTGATCCCGTGCTTCACGGTTGTTGCGGTCCAGTTCGAGAGCCTTCGAGTAATTCTCCCTGGCTTCATCGATATTCCCCTTCCGCAGGGCATTACCGGCGATGGTCAGGTACCAGTCGATCCTGACAGCCGGATCGCCGATGGGAGCCCCGCCGGATACCGTCTCTTCAGGATTAAAGTTATAGGAAAGTCCGCCGATGATATTACAGCCGTGGAGGGGCTTCCCGGACAGATACAGCAGGGAATACTCCGCCCCGGCACGAAGCCTGAACCCATCCTTTATCGGGAAAAAGAAGCCGGCCTTGGCCAGCAGCCCCGGTTTCAGGGATTTCACATTCTGCTTTGATCTGCTCGCGTAAAGGTGCACGTAAGAACCCATGGCGGAGGCGCCTGCATATACCTGGAAGTGCGGTATTACAGGATAGTAAAATAAAGGCCCCAGACACACGGAAACTGTTTCCAGGTACGTATTTTTGCTTTCCCGGAACGGGTAGGTAATCCTTTCAAGATATGAATTGCCGCTTACTATATTCGGATACCGCGAGTAAACAACATCCATCTCTCCCATCAAATATTTGACAATACCCTGATTGCCGTAGGAAAGCGTGGCCCCGACGTTGAAGGAACCCTTAAACCAATTGCCGTAATGACCCTCGATAATTGAATAACCGGCCTTCGCGCCGATGATGAAATCGCCGGGAAATTTTTTTGCGGTTCCCGCACGACCGTACCCGGTCGTGAAAACAGCCAGGGATACGATGGTGATTATCTGAAGAATATTTATCCTGGTTTTTTTCATATATTGCAATTATTGATTATCTTTTAGTTCCCGCGAGAGGACGGACTCAAGTAACTTGGCATCCGGCACGCCTTCAATCCGTCTGCCGTTAATAAAAATCGTAGGCACGGCGCGTACCTTCAGTGCGGCTCCCTGCTTGATATCGTCATGCACCGTTAATTTAGCCCCTTCCGATAATGTCTCCTGCAAAAATATCCTGTACTCCCCGCCGGACGAACGGCTATTGAAATATTTTTTGAAACCGGCCATGACGTCGCCGGAATGGAATCGGGAAAGGTTGTCCCGGTAGTGCCCGTAATGATACTCGATGCACTCCCTGAATATCCCCCGCCGGGCTGCCGCGCTGAAGGCCTGGGCCGCGATGCATGCATTGGGATACACGGTTTTCGGTATATGCGGGTTGCAGACCATGTCAAGAGGGAAATGGTGGTATTCTACGCGGACCTTACCGGGGAAGCGCGACATGAGGTATCTTTCAACTTCATAGAACTTCATGCAGGCGGTGCATAGAAAATCCGTGAAAACGATGATCCGTATCCGGGTGGAAGGATCGCCGAGGGACATGGCGCCTGCGGGCAGTGACAACTCCTCCTGCGTGATTGAAAAATAATATTCCTCGAATTTATTCGCTTCTCTGGGCAACGGTTCCGATACGGCCCCCCTGACCTTCAGGTATGCCGAAGCGGAAAAAACGAAAAGCACCATGAAAAGAACAACAAAAAAAATTCCCAGGAGAGCGGGCCTGTTCCGGGGATTTCGCGCCGATAACAATAGACCCCGGTACAGTGAGCGCAGGTCCGTTCCGTCCTCCTTTATCGCCAGGTACCAGACGAAGAGTGAAACGCACAGCAGGATATTTACCGCGTACGTGGCCACGCACAGGCGGCACGTCAGCTTCAGGTAGATGAGGATTGAACCGAGAATGACATCCACGACAACAGACGCCGCCGCCACGGGCGCCTGGACCGCGAAACAGGGGGCATGCCAGGTATCACCGGCCGCGACAGCCATCGACGAGGTGATGATAAGAATGAAATACCCTATCAATCCATAGCCTGCTATGGGGATACCGAAGATTTCCGTGTAGCCTGACCGGTTCAGCGCAGCGCAGGGATTATCCAGGCCGCCGCCGCACGCGGCCATGATGGCGTCCGCATAGGGGAAGAAATGCTGATAGATCAGCGCGGAGGATATAACAGCGCCGATGACGGATAAGCCTACTATGGACAGGATATACTTCTTCATCAGAATTTTATCGTACCATGGCGAATCAAAGCGTCAATTCTATTTTATTGCCCTGCTGAAAGGAGCAGTATATTTATTGCGCTTGTTATGTGTCAAAAAAATCCTGCTTTTACAGGATTCAATTTATCGTTCATCATGAAATATTCGTCAGGAGAAAAAATGCTACACCGAAATTCTACCAGCACACGCAGAGAACGATGCGGCTGGCATCGCAATTAGGGTTACTACTACTCTGTATCCATCTGTCATCTGGTTGATCATGTAAGCCTGTACGGCCTTTTTCGCTTGTTGATGTCCATTCGCCGCAATTGTTGCTTGAATCGAATGTCCCGTTAGATAAAGAACCGGACCACCAGTGGTCCGTTGCAATTCCAGCTTCGGAAAGAGAAACATCGATTTCATCATCAAGAAGGTCGGCCCAGTTGCCGCCTATCTGTATGCCGGTCGGACCGACGATCTTCCTGTCGATTGGGATGCTAAAATTATCCCACATCCCGGCTATATCATCTCCCGAGTCAACACTGATAAAGGCTCTCACGTTGAGGCAGGGGAGGGTCGGATAGGAGCTTAACATTGCGCTTGAACAGAGAGCGTCAGCCGATTCCCGCGCTGTCACAGCCACCTTTGTTGTTTTAGCTGCCACTGCGGCCAAGAGGTTGCCGTTATATGATCCGGCCGGGAACATATAGACAGCGTCGCTCGATGTTGTGACGGAGGTGGTAAGGTATGCGGCCATATTGCCATCACCATCACGCACCACAACATTAAAATAATAGGTTGTGCCGGCGGTCAGACCTTCGAGTATTGCCCCGCCGATATCCGCCGTCCAGGTCATGGGAGGATTCCATGTCCCGTTCGCTTCAGCCATGGCCGGTGTCGAGATATTATTACTCGTAGAATAATATGCGCGATATTCAAGATTAGCCTGAGGTGTCCTGTCGTCAGCTGCTTTTGCCCAGGAGATTCTTAAGTTTTCACCGCCAGGGACATACAGATGATTAATAATGCCTCCTTCACCCGGAACCGGGCTCCCATCAGACAGGGCTGCGGGTAGGAGCGGCAATGTTTCATACGTCATGACTTTGTCGAAATCATCGCTGAAGCAGGACTGCAGCAGAACCACTGCAATGACAAGCATGAAAGCATGCGTAACGTGTCGCCATAGCGATATGATAATCAAATTCTTCATTAAAAAATCCGGCCTTGAACGGTCCAAAAAAATCAGTGGATATCGATGGCTTAAAAATGCAGGTAAATGGTATTTAATAAGCCTAAAATCTTCGGGCTTATGTAAACCAGAGGATATCCATATGAAAATATAAAATTATTGGTCCTGATTCAAATTAATTATCAAAAACTCGAAAAAAAATTCAATCCGGGAGGGTTTTTGTCAGGGAAATCACTTATGGACTTGTAAGAAAAACTGCCTTACCAGTGATAAATACAGTTTGCGAAGATGATTATCCGGAGGGAACAATTGTTAACTTTTTAATCAATCTGATTGTAAATTAATCTTAATTCTTATTGATTATGATTTTATGCGAAAATCACCCAGCCTTTTTATCAGTCCGTCGCGTTCAATCCTATTCAACAGGGGAAGGATATATTTTCTCGAAAGACCCACGGCATCCTTCGCTTCAGGAACGGTAATCTTGTCCTTTGTTGTAAAAAGCGACATGATCGCGTTTTTCATTTTTTCATACACATCCCTGTGATACAGGATATTCCCATCGAGGCTTACCAGGGAACCGAGCTTGATGAGTTCCCGCGCGTCCCTCTTCATCGATTCATCCTTTATCCGGTCAAGCTCCATGCCCTCGCCGCCGCTTGCAAGCACGGATTCAAGCAGCTTCATCTTGGCCTTCGACAGGGTAACGCCGGTGCCGGGAAAGAAGCGTCCCTCTTTCTCAGCGACCTGACCCCTGGAAACAAGGCCGGCTATGATCAGCCTGCAGATATCCGGGTCGGTATCGGACGTATCTGACAGCTCTTTCTGGTTAAGGCCCACATTTTTATTCACCGCTTCGCTGACACGCTTCAACGCTTCGTCATGGATCCTGGCGAACATGATATAATCGCCCAGTTTTTTCAAAACCCCCTTCTCCAGGAGCGATGACGTGGCCCTGGTAATATCTTCACCGCCTTCGGAAAAAATGCCGGGAAGGTCCTCCTGCTTGATCCAGCCTCGGACGGATATGATAAAGGCTACATATTCTTCCAGGGTATATGACTGAAGGAGGTCCAGGCTCTCCTGGACCCGGTCCCTGTGGAGGCGCGGATTATACGCCGGGAAGAGAACCTTTCCCCCGCCGATTATGCGGAATCCCCCCGGGCTCGTGAGGATCAGGGACTGGCCCGGGTACGAGTACCACGGATCTTCAAACTTGATCCGGGCCGGGAACTGCGCCGAAGTTGTTCTGTCCCCGGCGAGGAGAATGATTTTTCCCCTGACCGCGGCAGTGCCGATGAGCACCTCGATGCCGGCGTTGTTCTTCAATTCACGCTTCCTGTCCAGGAGCTGTATCTGCGCTATTATTTCTTCCGACTCGGCGAAAAAGCCGTTCCGGTACAGGATCAGTCCGCGCTTCAGCGAGTCGACCGAGACCCCGGTCAGGTTCAGCGCGGTACGCTGCGAGGGGCTCCCTTCAGCGAGGGAACTGTGGTGGCTTTCGATCCGCTTGACATGCGCCTCCATGGCGCCCGGCTGGATATACACCAGGTCGTCGTTACGAAGCATCCCGTTTCGGAGGGTGCCGGTCACGACCGTTCCGTGGCCCTTGGACGTGAATACTCTGTCTACATACATGAAGGGCTTGTCCGCGTTGCGTGCCCGCGACAGCTTTTTCAGATTATCAGCGATGACTTTTTTCAGCGCGTCGATCCCGGTGCCGTTCCTCGAAGAGACCCTTGCCATGTCTGCATCCCGGTAGGGCGTGCCGGCAATCTTCTGCCGGACATCCTCCTCCACCAGGTCGGCCATCCCGCTTTCGGCAAGATCGATCTTGTTCAGGACCACGACGATCCGCTCGATGCCGAGAAGCTGTAGAACGCGGAAATGGTCTTCCGTCTGGGGCATCCACCCGTCATCCACGGCCACCACGAGAAGCCCCATGTCAATCCCCCAGGCGCCGGCCACCATGTTCCGGATGAACCGCTCGTGGCCGGGAACATCGATAAAACTGACGGGGCCGAACCCGGGAAGTTCCGAGGAGGCAAACCCGATGTCAATGGTCATCTCCCGGGCCTTTTCCTCCGGGAGACGATCGCAGTCTTCGCCGGTCAGCGCAAGGATGAGCGATGTTTTCCCATGATCGATATGTCCGGATGTGCCGATGACGAACATTACCGGTTCCCTTCATGAAGCGAGATGAAACGACCGACCGCTCCGGCCGCGGCCGCAACGTCGCCATCGAGGATGGCGCTGAAATCAATGGTATAGACGCCGTCAATGATGACGCCGATCACCGGAACATCGGAACCGGCAAGGGAGGCATAGATGACATCGGCGCTGACGCCGGGGATGTCCACCTGTACGCCCATGCTTTCCATCTGGAAGCCCGGCATGGCGCCCCCGCCAATTGTGCTGTACGTGACGGTCCGCTTCAGGAAGCGGATCGCGGAGTGGCTTTTAACAAGCCGGAGGAACCTGCTGATGCGGGCGCCGATATCTTTTTTGCCCTGGAGCATGATACGCCAGAGGCCCAATGTGTCACTCTCTCCATTGACGTGCCTGATAAGCGTCTCCTGGAGAAGGTAATACGTTATCTTGTCAACACGGAGCATGCGCATGAGCGGATTTTTACGAAGGCGTCCCACCAGGTCCCTGCGTCCCACGATTATGCCGGCCTGGCAACCGCCGAGAAGCTTGTCACCGCTGAAGCAAACCAGATCCGGCCCCTGTTCGATTTCCGACCGAACGGTCTGCTCAAAGGGCCGGGGAAGCCGCTGGTCAGTTATAAGATTGCCGCTTCCCAGGTCGCGCACGAAGATGACCCTCTCTCCCTTGAGTGCGGCCAGGTCCCGGAGGGACGGGCTTTCCGTGAATCCTTCAATCGTGAAATTGGATTGGTGGCAGGAAAATATCATGGCCGTGGTATCGGTAATGGCCCGGCGGTAATCTTCAACGGTGGTGATATTCGTGGTTCCCGTTTCCACCAGTACGGCACCGCTCTGCCGCATGATGTCCGGCATCCTGAAGCCGCCGCCGATCTGCACGAGCTCTCCCCGTGAGACCACGACCTCCCTGCCGCTGGCGAACTCGCTCAGTATAAGGAACACGCTGGACGCGTTGTTGTTCACGATGAGCGCTTCCTCGCCGCCGGTCAACCCGCGCAGGAGCTCTTCGGCAAAGCCTCCCCGCCTGCCCCGCCGCTGCTCCACCAGGTCATATTCAAGGTTGCAGTAGCCGGAACAATCAGCCGCGAGTTTTTTCAGAATATCAGCGCCAATCGGCGACCGGCCCAGGTTCGTATGGACGATGACCCCGGTGCCGTTTATCACCCGCTGGAGCTTCCGGCGTTTTTTTAATAAACACCGCGACACGACAGCCGGGATTATCGATTCCAGCGAAACATTATCGCCCATTTCAACTTTTTTTCTGACATCGGATAGAACTTCACGGACGGCTTCAATCACCGCGGCCCGGCCTATCCCGCTGATAAAACGGCTTATCTCGTCAGCCTGGAGAAGTTTCTCAACCTGGGGGATGTTCCTGAGGATCTGATTTTTATCTTCCATACTTATACTATTGATAACCGCTTTTCGGCATACCAGAACGGAATAATTGCAATCGATGCGGAAGGGGCAGGAATCGAACCTGCCGCTGTGATAAATCACAGCCTACGGTTTTGAAGACCGCGGGGACCACCGGATCCCATCCTCTTCCATGTTGCTGCCGGCATTTGTATCCTCTAATGCGATACTACTACCGTCAACATGTCTATTTGTTACCTCTTTTACAAAATCCATGTCAATAATTTTATTAAAATAACATATTTTTGCAACCCTGATGGCCCCGGTCCTGTCTTTACCCATTGAATAGACGCAAAAATGCTATCATGACATAATACAGGGAGATTATCATGCTGGAATCATTACTGGGGATACTTGTTGTATTGAGTGCACTCTACGGAATAAAGATACTCAAGTCACTCTAAACCTCGAACAATAACCCCCATTACGTGTCGCACACGTAAAACACACATACAGATTTAGAATAAATAACCTCTATTATAGTGGAGAAAGATATGGGAAGAAAGATACTATTGCTCTACCCGGCTATACCTACGACCTACTGGAGTTTTAAATACGCTCTGCCATTTATTAAATATAAAACCCTTATGCCTCCGCTGGGGCTGATAACCGTTGCCGCGCTCCTCCCGGAGGAATATGAAGTTCGTCTCATTGATATGAACTTCCAGAAGCTTACCGCCGAAGATATAACCTCCGCCGACATGGTTTTTATTTCAGCCATGATAGTGCAGAAGGAATCCTTTCATCAGACGGTGAAAATGTGCAATGAATACGGAACGCCGGTTGTGGCCGGCGGGCCCTACCCTACCTCCAGTTACAGTAAGATCGAAGGAGTGAGCCATTTTATATTAAACGAAGGGGAAGTAACGCTGCCGCGTTTCATCGAAGACCTGGAACAGGGAAATCCGAAAAGGATATACCGGGATGACACCAAGCCGGATATGACGAAAACGCCTCTCCCCCGCTTTGACCTGCTGGACATGAAAGCGTATGAGTCGATGGCGCTCCAGTCATCGCGCGGCTGCCCCTTCAACTGCGAATTCTGTGACATCATTGAAATGTTCGGCAGGATCCCGCGATACAAAAATCCCGAACAGTTCATCAATGAAATGAATGTCCTGTACGACATGGGTTATCGCGGCTCTCTCTTCATTGTGGATGATAACTTCATTGGCAACAAAAAGAAGGCCACGGAACTGCTTGAACATATCGTAGCATGGCAAAAAGCACGCAAGTATCCTTTCGCCCTCTTCACCGAGGCAAGCATCAACCTGGCCCAGGACGAACAGCTCATCGACCTGATGGTCGAGGCCGGTCTTGACACAGTGTTCATCGGCATTGAAACCCCGATAACAGAGACTCTGACGCTCACACAAAAACATCAGAACACCAAGGCCGACATTCTCGACAGCATCAAGACAATACAGGGAAAAGGCATTGAAGTGATGGGCGGATTTATCGTCGGATTCGACAGTGACCCCGAGAACATCTTTGACCTGCAGATAGATTTTATCCAGAAGGCCGGGATACCCCTGGCGATGATCGGGACCATGATAGCGCTTCCCAACACCCAGCTGCACCGCCGCCTGGAGCGGGAGGGCCGCATCCTGGGCGAGACCGACGGCAACAACACCCATTCCATGGAGCTGAATTTCATCCCCCGGATGCCGCGGGAGACCCTTATGAAAGGATACAAGCGCGTAATTTCAGCAATCTATGAACCGCGGAATTACTTTCAGCGATGCAATACCCTTATTAAAAGAATACCTCATAACGCCAACTCGCACGGTTCAATAAGCGCCAGGCAGGCCAGGGCTTTTTTTCTCTCACTACTGCGCCAGACCTTTTCACGATATGGCCTTGACTACCTGCGACTCCTGGCGTCGGCGCTCATATATAACCCCCGGCAATTCCCCATGGCTGTGAATCTGGCTGTCAAGGGATATCATTTTTTTAAGATGACCAGCGACATCCTCAGGGCCGAACAGGTATCGGCGATTATGAAAACTTCGCTGGAACGCCTTGAAAAAGAATTTGAGCGGAAATTCAATGACCCGGAAAGGATCAAACCGGCCGCCATCAGGCAGCTTGCCGAAAGGGCTATGAAAAATATGCGCCGGATATATCGGAAACTTACACCTGAATTGAAGATATATCTGAAAGATACCTATAACGAATGTAAGCTGAAATGCGAAACAATCGCCTACAACTGGTCCCAGAAAACATTAGTAGACGATGAATCACTCATCAATATGAGTTAATATTCAGCCGGAAGAAAACCATGCCGGCATTAGAAGCGAAAAAATGATTTACATTTTTTTTCATAATAGGAAGATAACTGCAGAATCAGAAAAATAAGGAGATCTATATGCCGTCAGCCGCAGCGCAAATTCTGGTAACAGTTATCCCCATAGTGGGTATTGTAACGGGAGGGGTTTTACTCTTTTTTTTCCTGCTCTGGAACCATAAGCAGAAAGTACTGATGATCGAGAAGGGACAATATTCAAAAATTGAATTTGACTTAACGACATTCAGCCTGTTTTCCGGACTGGTGTTAACGAGCATCGGAGCCTGCCTGATGATTTTTTTCATTATCCTGGAGGGTTTTACCTACCCGGTTCTGAGCGGATTGATACCCTTCTCCCTTGGCGTGAGCCTGCTCGTATTTTTCACGGTACGGGTTACTACAGGCAAGGAAAGCAATGGACAATGAGAACAAGACCGATGAGCAGATCGTTAGACAGGTACTACTCGGCGGCATTGATAGCTTCAAAACAATTGTGGAGCGGTACCAGAAGAAGATCTACAGTATCGGGATGCGTTTTTTTAAAAACAGGGATGATTCGCATGATTTTACTCAGGAAGTCTTTATCAGGGCTTTCGAGAGCCTGAAGACCTTTGCCGGCAGGGCGCCGTTTCCTTTCTGGTTGACGAAGATCGCCTATAACCACGGCATCAACCGCGTCAGCTCAAAGAAAATGGAACCCGAGGTTTCCAATGAACTGCCGGCACCTGACACGACTCCCGAAACGGGGCATCTGCGGAAAGAAATCCGCGATGTTCTGCTAAAGGCCGTGAACGAACTTCCCGAGCGGTATCGCATATGTGTTGACATGTATTTTTTCATGGGACTCACCTACGGCGAAATCAGCGAGATTACCGGGTATCCCGTGAATACTATAAAATCAAACGTTCTTCGGGCAAAATATTTGCTGCGCGATGAACTGAAAGGAACAATTGCGGAGGACTATCATGAACTGTGAAACCACTCAACAGCGATTTCTCGAAATGGACAACCGTTCCCGGGTGCCTCTTTCAGTGCAGTTTCACACCCTGTACTGCTCGCGGTGCCGGCACGATATTGCCATTCTCACCAAACGTTTTGAATCTCTCCGCTCGGAACAACCATTTACTATTGACCGTAATATGTGCGAAGATATCATGCGCGAGGTTTTCAAGTCCAAGATCCAGTATGAGCATCATGTCTCCGGACTCCAATGGGGAGTCGTTGGATCAATACTGTTCATAAGTCTTTTTGCCATACCCTTCAGTAATTCTTTCGGCTGGCTTCGTAATTATTTCGGTGCGGGCCTTGAATTACCGGTGAGCATCGTGCTGGGTCTTTCCCTTTCAATATATGCGCTGGCTGGCATATTCTCCAATATGGAAAGCTTGAAAAAGTTTGTGGATAATCTGCCGAAACGGCTGCACTGATATTAATTAATATGGGGTCAGAGTAACTAGTAATTAAAGTATAATAACAGGGTTCGGTGTCAGAGTAATACTATTACAAAAAGGCTTTTATGTATCCCAAACCGTGAAACAACAACAATAGTATTCCTAGAAAAACAGATGATGCAGATATTATGAGCGGAAACTACATAATTTAGGCATGAAAAGTATTTTTTATACTGGTTGTTACCAAAAGTGTTAATTTATAGTATTGATAATAATTTATTATAAGAATAAGTTATTATAAAAAAATACATTCTGAAAATATCCTCTTCCGATACAATTCTTCATATTCAAGAAGCTTCTTCACCCGTTCTCCAAAGGTACCTCCGAGCTTATTGAAATACTCGGACAGAGTAATCGGTACCGGCGGCACATATTCCTCTTCAACATACGCTCTGAAGCTGCCATAGGGATATTTACGGGGATCGTTAACATACTTGCTCCGTACTGGATTATACCCAACATACAGGAATACATTCCAGAATGTCTGCACAGGATATTCAGTCCGTTCAATAATGAGGTTGCTGAACCGTTCGTTCCAGAATGGCCCGGTTCTATCCATCATCCTGTTATAGCGCCTGGCAAACTGGGATTTTATAAATTGCATAATGCGTGAAATAGTTTCGCCGTTTTTGAGTGTTTTTATATTAAAATGGAAGTGATTATCCATTATAGAATAGGAGATCAATTCAAAATCATATTTTTCCAGGGCCTGGTTGAGTACATCGTGCATTAAATCTTTTATCTTGCTGGGCCTCATAAGAGGTTTTTTCTCTATGCACCGGGATATAGCATGATTGGTTGTATCCGGCAGGCATATTCGTAATTTTCGTGGCATATTTTACCTCGTTTCTGACATGACTTATAGATATACGAACAGGGAAGGAAATTATCAAAAAATATTGAGGGTCAGAGCAATATATATTTTACCCCGAATAACCAGGTGTCAGAGTAAACCTTACAAAAAAAGAACACCCGCCATCCGGCGGGTGTTCCAGCAATCTCATTTAATTTTAACTATTTCTAGTTACTCTGGAACCCAAGGTTTTTAATGATCGTACTAATGTCAACCCTTGGATCATTCATATCTGCCATGGCTTCCAGCATCAGTGTCAGGTCATCCCAGAGCGGCGAATTGGGATCACTGATAATGCTCCATGATAGGAACCGGTCCAGGTCTTCTATAACTGCTTGGGCGGAATACGGCGTGGACATGCCTTCAAGCAGGGTATGTACAAGGCTGTTCTGGTCCTTCATCAAAATGTCCACATTCTGCAGCATCCTATTATACTTTACTCCGGAACCATCACTGGTTTTCATGACTTCATGCACCTGCGGGAGGTATGTCAGCATGTCAACCAGCTGGTCGTAGGCGTCGGGTTTACCCGCGCCATGGTCATAGCCATGATAATTCCATACTCCGCTACCAGTATAATTCTGATCATGCCTGGCGAAAAGTTTTCCTGCCGTATACAGGAGACCATGGACCTGGTCTTCTGAAAGCTGCTGCGCAAGAATCGCGTTCACGACATTGACAAGGTTAGGCGTAATACTCCTTGAACCGCCCATAAGGCTGGCCGCCAGATCATAAAAATCCCTGAAATCGTTCCAATTATCTGTAGAGCGGTAAGCCCCTTCATAACTCAGGAAATCTTCAAGTGAAACATCCTCATCTCTCTGGGTAAAAGCCCATTGGTATTTGCTGTAATGGTCCAGCTGTGAATCATACCCTGCGGCTATAGATTCACTTTTATTGATCTTCATGGATGTCATGAGCTGTTCAAGGCCTAAAGCCAAATCTGCCCGGGGAGCGTCGTATGCCGGGTTCCCTAATCTCTGGAGCAATCCAAGAAGCCGTGAAACCATGCCGGTATTATCAGCAAGCATCGGCAACAAACCATTTGTCCCTTTGTCCGTAGAGCCTGTTAATATGCTCAATAGGGACCTTAGGCTCTCTTTGGGAACATAATTGTTATTAATGGTTGTTTCAGGTGTCATAGTCTCATTAGGTGTAAAATGAATCAGGGTATTGCTGGTTGTACTATCATCATTAACCCGCTGTACCCATCTTGTCGAAGGAGAGGTAAATCGTCTCAGATACGGTTTTGCCAGGGGACCAAACACTCCTTCAAGAACATGACGCATCGGGTATTTATGCTTGCCTGAATAATTATAGTCATTCCCGCTTGAAGCGGTTTCATAATAGGTCCCATCATGGAGTGAGCCGGTAAGTGCCACGAACAACGGCAGAATCCTGTTGCGATTAGCAAAAGCTGTATTCCATGTGACTGTTTTATCATTGGAGGCAACCAGATCTTTTTGCAAGAAACCGAGCCTTATGACCGGCGCAATATTCCTGCCCACGGCATCCGGAAGCACATATCCGTCACCCAGCAATCCACCAAATACTTGAGGAGGTGAAACCTGGGAAAGAAGTAAATCCTGAAAGGTACTAAACACCATTATGCGGCCATCACCCAGCTCATAAGAATCACCATAGTTGGGATTATTCCCCGTGTTATATTCAGTACCTTCATCTCCTTTCAAGACCCAGTATCCGTTATCTGAACCCTTTCTTGCTGTAGATAATCCGAGGACACCATTACCTTCAATGACGACAAAGGCAGCGGATTTAACAGACATCATGCTGCATAATACACCGCTGTTAATAGACATTGGTATCGTGAAAACGAATTTCTTTTCCAGCATGAGCCACTGAAAATTTCGGTACATTGCTTCTTCCTGGCTTGAGCATGCACGCACCGAATCGGTTTGGGCTATTTTTTCCTTCAATCTGAAATAGGAGGGATTTTTTCCCGCGCTTGAGTTTAAATAGTATTTATCCGCACGTTCTATGCAATATCCCAATAAATTCGTTCTTACACATTCGCCGCTTGATGTATTACCCGTTCCGTTTTCATTCATTGGTGGAGCAGCATAAGCATTGTTACTTCCTTCACGAGCGAGAAAATAGTCCGATTTTATTTCATGCCGATACCGGTTAGAACGCTGTCCTGTGGAATCCGCTACATCATCGCCGGAGACGGGATAATAGTATACCCATGATGCTCCTGACTTATCAACCAGGGCATATATCTCCCCATTGGGTTTATAATACACATATCCCGTATGGCCCCCCATTGTTTGTTGCGTTGCCGATGGATCAGCATAATAGTAAGGCCCCTGACCGTCCCAGCAGGCCCTGGCCAGCCATCCCATGAGGAATTCCGATGTATTCAGGACTCCTTTGCCATCAGCTTCTTTAGGAAAGTAGGATTTGTAATCATTTCCGGAAGTAATATCATTTGCCGGAACCAATGCCTGTTTACCGCCATTGGGGATTCCTCCATCCCCGGCCATGCCTGTCGGCAATAACAGAAGAACTGGATAATCATAACCCAGATAGAATCTATTATTATCAGTAGCTATTGTTGCATATGTGCTGTCAGTTGCGCTTCTCCATATCCGGGAGCCTCCCGATAAACGCTCCGTTAAAGCAAGATTGTAGGAATTAGCTTCTGGCAATAAAAGATAGTTTGATGTCAGGGAATACATGCTGTCATTAACGGTCATAACACCGTTAGTCGATACGCCATGGTTAAAACTTCTATATCCGCCGAGGGACGTTGTGCTAAACCTGTTGTCATACGGTTCTCTGGTAAGGGCCGGCATTGTTGATTCCTGGTCACTGCTTACTCGAGTCAAATATCCAAAATGGTAACCGGCGCTGATTGTATAAACCAGGTGATCAAGGTATGACAGCTTGAAGGCACCGGAATCGGTGCGATCTACTCCCCATGCGTTCTTTGTCATCATGCGTTTAAGTGATTGCTCCATATTCATCGTGCTGAAATCAATACCAGTATCCTGGAGCTTCCTCAATGCAAGTATAAGGGTCTCAATAGGAGAATGGCCATCATCATTTTTTATGATTGAATAATCATTCTCCCCTGTTGGATCATTATCATCGTCCTTAATGAAAAGCTTCACTGCGTTGGGCAGAATTTCCCGCAGGGTCTCTTTCAAAGACGAATTTACGTAGTATCCTGAATTGTGGCCCGATACCGAAGGATTATTATAATAATCCCTGCTGGTATCATAGGTGCTGGCATTTCCAATTTCATCATGGGCGAAATATTTCGCAAGATTCTGCACCATGGTTTCAAATTTTGTTTTTGCCAGCGGGTCGCTATTCAACAGCCGGGGCAGGTCCTGCAAGATCATATCATCAATCGTCGTTCTCACTGATTCATCGCCCGCCGCAATAGTATTGAGGCCGTACAGAAGCTTGATCACCCCCTTGGTAGCATTGCCGAGGTCGGTATTGGTATGAGTGAATGCATCTATTTCGTCTCTGTCTGTTATTAATGTACCACTGTTAAGCCACATCGGGTAATCGCAGCTCATGGTTACCTTGCCCGCGAGCTTGGCCAGCTTGGTGATGTCATATTCGATAACGACAGAAGATGCTACATTGTTGCAATTGTCATCAGCAAGGGACCTGTTATTGCCGGTAAAGATCCAGCTTGTGCCGCCTTTATCAATATTCTGATAGAGCGTTACTTTCATGCCGACAGGTACTTCTATGGAAGAGACCATATCATTCATGCTAATCCCAGATGCTGTCAGGTTATAGGTTCCGGCGCCAAGATTGACCTTTGTGCCGGTATACATTTCCCCGTCATAGAACGCCACCTTCATCATGTTCCCCATGTCCTCTTCGATCTCGGCAGGATCCTTGGTCTTGACAAGATAATCCACCACCTGTGTGGCCATGTCCAGTATGTCCGCGCTCAGGTCGGTGCTGCCCGCCACCTGGTCGATGGCCCCATAAAAATTCCCCAGCCGGTCAATATCGTTACTATCATAAAATCCGCCATCATTATTGCTAGGATCATCATAATGAACAGTGTTGGTGTCCATCGCAAGTTTCAGCATTCCATGGAGTTCGTTAATCATGGGTATCAGGAAAGGCGCTTCAACAAGACCCGCGGCATCTCTAAGGAAAAGGGGAGTTTCATAGCCGTTGATAATCATATCCCCCAGGCCGTCGTTGAGCTTCTGGGAATCGATGCTGCTGACAAGGCTGTTGAGCGCCGGAAATCCATCAAAAAGATTGAGCAGGCTGTATTCCGGTTCCTGGTCATTTTGCTGGAATGCCGCCATCTGGTCCCTGGAACAACCGGTATATACCAGTGCTGTTATTATCATGCTCATGGTAACTATTAGAAGTTTCTTCATGTGAAATCCTCCCCCAACTCAATCTTTCCTCGTTAAATATAAATACTTAATGATATCATCATTAAGTATAAAAAACCGTCCAGCCGGTATTTATATTAAAATTTTTGTTTAAGCATTAATATTTAAAATTAATCACCAGAATTATTATGTTTATTATTATTTTACAGAATTACTGGTTTTATGAATATGCACCTGTTCTAATTTACACTCTATCTGATTGTATATACTGAACCGCAACTGTGATAGAAAAAATAATTTTCCCTCCCATCACATTGAGCAAGAATCAGCACTATGTATATTCATGATAAAAATTTAATTCACTAATGGCGTTCTGTCAACATAAAAACTGAAAATTCAGTTTTTTAATAATGCGAAATTATTTCAACAATAAATTATTAATCATTCAAAATAATCAAATTGATTGTATACAAATGAAAAGTATTTCTTCAAAAAAATTTTAAATAAATCGTTCCTCATTGGGATGTATATTTTTCCTATATGAAGATGGATTTTTTTAACAATTATCAATTGATTCTTTATAAATTTTTTGGTTGCAAACCAATACCATGTAATCATAAATACTCCGATAATAAAAAACTGATTGAAACTAATATAGTATCCGGATCATGTATCTATGATAAACATACTCCTTGCCCTGCGCTCACTGTCCGTCACCTTCATAACCACAATTATCCTCGGGATACCGGCCCTTCTCAGCGCCCTGGTGGACAGGACGGGCAGGATACCGTACCGCATCGGCCAGGCGTGGGCCAGAATGATCCTCCGTCTTAACGGCGTCCGTATCCGTGTGGAGGGGCTGGAAAACATTGATCGTGAAATGTCATATGTCTTCATCTCCAACCACCAGAGCAATCTCGACGGCCTTGCCATCGGGAGCAGTCTACCGTCGCCCCTCCGCTTTGTTATAAAGAAATCACTTCTCAAGATACCCATCATGGGGCAGGCCTTCAAGCTGGGAAGGATGATCCCCATAGACCGCAATGAAGGGAAAAAGGCGCTTGAAACCATCAACCGGTACGGCAGGGAGCTCAGGAACGGCATCAGCGCCCTCTTCTTCGGCGAGGGCAGGCGAAGCAGGGACGGCAGGCTCCAGCCCTTTAAAAAGGGCGGGTTTATTTTTTCCATAACATCGAAGCTCCCCCTGGTTCCCATTACCATCGACAACAGCTTCAACCTCATGCCGTCAGGGGCGGTCCACATAAAAAGCGGGACTATCAGGATCATCGTCGGCGCCGCCATCTCCACCGTTGACATGCGTGTAGAACAAGTGGACCAGCTCCTGGAAAAAGTCCGGTCAGTGATATCCGAAAACCTGAAAAAATGCTCCACTGACAACCCGGTAGCATCATCACAGTAAAAACCTTGACAGCGCCGTTGTTAACGCAACAATAAACGCCCATGACATGAATCCGTATCAAGTCAACCTGTCATTTACTTAGGGATATTTTTATGAAAATTAAAAAAATCTTTGTCATAACCGCCATTGCACTCCTGTTTCTTGCTGGTAGTATCGGGATAGCGGCGGGTGCCGGTTATTATATTGCCATGCAAAAGCCGAGCATGAGATTCCTTCTCACCAATTCCGGTTTCAGAACACCGGCCCATTATTTAAAGAAGGAAGCAGTAATCGACGTGAAGGGAGACAAGGTGCCGGTGATAGTGTACCGTCACGAATGGGCGAAATCGAATAAATATTTTATGCTCCAGCACGGTCTCACGCCCCGGGGCCACAAGCATGAGAAGATCGACCGCTTCGCGGCGAGCCTCTGCGACGCCACCGGCATGAACGTGGTGATACCCTATGTGAGAGGAAGCATCCAGGGGGGTTCCCTGACAGAAACTTATGGCACCATGTCTGATATCTATACTGCCCTGGTGAAAGACTTTCCCGGAAAATACCGCGCCTTCGGCGCCTGCATCGGCGCGAACATCCTACTGGTTGCCCTGAACCGCGTGCCCGACGATATCTACCCGGAAAAGATTTTTATGCTGGGGCCTTTCTTTGATGGAAGGACCCTCTTCGACTTCTATAATAAAATATCAAAACCTGAAGATATCGATATCATGGTCAAAATGGCCATTACACTCAACATGAACGTTTTCTCCGAAAAAGAAAAGGACCTGATCCGCAAGGCCATTGCGGCGTCAAAGCCGGGCACCACGGACCGGAGCGAGATGAAAAAAATCCTCGGCGACAGGCTCTTCAGCGACATCGCCGTGGTGAAGCTCCACCACCGGGATTTTGAAAACATCAATCCCAATACCATGTTCGGGAAAAACAGGGCGAAGTGCAAATTTTTCATACTCCATTCAAAGACCGACAATATCATTCCCTACTTCGAAGGGAAAAACCTGGCGGATTTCATGAAGAAGAGCGGCATCAGCACCAGGTTCCTCGGCACCGAGTATGTTGAACACGCCCGGAACCAGGCGTCCGTGACCGGCTTCCTCAAAGAGATGAAGTACCTGGTCCGGTTTTTCGATGAGTTGTTTGAAGGCGACGTGGTGATATAAATTCTTTAAGCTCCCACCCCCCTGGAGGGATTGGGTGCTTGAGCTAATGATGGAAACTGCATTAAATAAAAAAATCTCAATTCTCCATAGAATCCTTGACTCCTGCGGATCCCTGGCGGTCGCCTTTTCCGGCGGCGTGGACAGCACCTTTCTCCTGAAAACCGCCCATGAACGCCTGGGTCCGAACGTTACGGCCGTCACCGCGGACTCGCCCCTTATACCCCCCGATGAGATCGAAGGGGCGTGCGCCTTTACCGCAGCGGAAGGTATCCGCCACGAGGTCATCTCCATAGACATCCTTAACAATGATTCGGTGACCGCAAACCCGCCTGACCGCTGCTACCATTGCAAGCTCGACGTGTTCCGCGCCATCGTTGGATACGCTTCGTCCGAGGGAATTCTTCACGTGGCGGAAGGGTCTAACCTCGATGACCGGGATGATTTCCGCCCCGGGTCGCGGGCCATTGCCGAGCTTTCAATCTTGAGCCCTCTCATGGAAGCCGGTCTCACCAAGAATGATATACGGGATGCCTCCCGAGCCATGGGCCTGGCCGCGTGGGACAAGCCGGCCAACCCCTGCCTGGCCACGCGCATCCCCTGCGGCACACCCATAACCGGAGAAATGCTTGAAACTATTTACCGGGCGGAGCAGTATCTTCACGGCCTCGGCATCCGTCACGTGCGGGTGCGCCACCACGGCACCCTGGCCCGGATAGAGGTCACCCGTGAGGACATGGAGATAATCCTTGATGAACCGGCCGCTGCCGATATTGCCGGGACCTTTAAAGGGCTCGGCTTCGCCCATATAGCACTTGACATCGAGGGGTATCGCATGGGCAGCATGAACGAACCGGCAACGAAGGAGAAGGCTGATGGACAGGGATAAAATCCGCGAGCTTCTGGAAAAGGTCAGGAGCGGCGAAACCGCCGTACAGGAAGCGATGGACGCCCTGCGGATGCTTCCCTTCGAGGACCTGGGTTTCGCCAGGACCGACAACCACCGGGCGCTCCGCACCGGGTACCCTGAAGTCATATACTGCACGGGAAAAACCATCGGCCAGATCTGCGCCATCGTGGAGCGCCTGTCGGCCAATCACAAGACAATCATAGCAAGCCGCGCCACCGACGAGGTGTACGAGGCAGTCATGAAAATCAGCCCCGGCGCTGTATACAAAAAGGACGCCCGCCTGATCATCATCGGCGAAATGGCGAAGCCGAAGACCGACAAGAAGATTCTCGTCATAACCGCCGGCACCTCCGACATCCCCGTGGCCGAGGAGGCCGCGGTCACGGCCGAGGCCATGGGAAACCCGGTTGAGCGCCTCTTCGACGTGGGCGTGGCGGGGATCCACCGCCTTTTCGAGAACGCGTCGAGCCTTTTCAACGCCAACGTCCTCATCGCCGTGGCGGGCATGGACGGCGCCCTTCCCAGCGTCATCGGTGGACTCGTGGACAGGCCGGTCATCGCCGTCCCCACCAGCGTGGGCTACGGCGCGAGCTTCGGCGGCATCGGGGCGCTCCTCACCATGCTGAACAGCTGCGCCCCGGGCGTGGCGGTGGTCAACATCGACAACGGGTTCGGAGCCGGATATCTCGCCGGCATGATCAACCAGATCGGTATACCACAATGAAGATCGCTTACTTTGACTGCTTTTCCGGCGTGAGCGGTGACATGATCCTCGGGTCCCTCCTCGATGCCGGCCTTGACCTGGAAGCTCTCAGGCAGGTACTGTCGAGCATTCCCCTCCCGGGCTGCGAGCTTTCCGCGGAAAAGGTCATGAAAGGCGGCATTGCCGGCACCAGGTTCAGGGTCATCACGTCCGTGACCGGGGAGGAACGGCATCTGTCTGACATCATCAACCTGATCAATGATAGTTTACTGTCGGATAAGTCGAAACAATCAGCAGGCGACATCTTCCGCGCCATCGCAGCTGTTGAGGCCGATATCCACGGCACCACCGTCGACAAAATCCACTTCCACGAGATCGGCGCTGTCGATTCCATCATCGACATTGCCGGGGCCTGCGCCGCCCTCGACATGATGGGAATCGGCGCCGTGTACTGCTCCCGCGTCAACGTGGGCGAAGGCTTCGTGAAAACAGACCATGGCCTGCTGCCGGTTCCGGCGCCGGCCACGGCGAAGCTCCTGGCCGGTGCGCCCGTCTATTCAAGCGGCATCGAGGCGGAGCTCGCCACTCCCACCGGCGCGGCCATCATGAAATACTTCTCTAAAAGCTTCGGCCCCCTGCCGGACATGACCGTCCGGAGCGTGGGCTACGGCGCGGGGATGAAGGACCTGCCGTACCCGAACCTCCTGCGCGTTTTTATCGGCGATGACAACGCCCGGACAGGCCATGACACGATCCTGTCACTTGAAACCAACATCGACGACATGAACCCGGAATTCTACCAGCACGTGGCGGAACAGCTCCTCGAAGCGGGGGCCCTTGACGTGTTCACGACGCCGGTGATCATGAAGAAAGGGCGCCCCGGCACGCAGCTCACGGTGCTGGCCCGGGAAGAGCAGCGCGACCTTCTCACGGGCATGGTCTTCGCCGAGACCACCACGGCCGGCATCCGCATCAGCAGGATCGAGCGGGCCATCCTTGACCGTGAGATGAGGCCGGTCTCCACCCGCTTCGGCGAGATAACGGTAAAAATACTCTCCCGTGGCGGCCGTGTCGTCACCGTGTCGCCTGAATACGAGGAATGCCGGAAAATCGCGAAGGTGCGGATGGTGCCCCTGAAAACCGTTTACGATGAAGCGAAAAAAATGGCTGATACTCTTTTTAACGGGTGAAACATATGCTCTCAAAAGGCTACATACATATTTATACCGGCAACGGCAAGGGAAAGACCAGCGCGGCGCTGGGGCTGGCCTTCCGCGCCTCGGGATCGGGACTCAGGAGCATCATCATACAATTCATGAAGGGCCTCCCCACAGGGGAGCTCGAGGCCGCGTCAAAGCAGGGCGGGCTTATCACCATCGAGCGGTACGGGAGCCGGCGTTTCTGCCGGCCCGACGACGGTTCCTTTGAGGAACACCGGAAATTAACCCTCGAAGGATACGGGCGCGCGCGCCAGGTCATCGAAGAAGGCCCCTTCGACATTATTATCCTGGACGAGATCATTACCGCGGCGAGGTTCGGCCTGCTTTCCGATGACGACGTCCTCGCCCTCTGCGACGCCAGGCATGAAGAAACGGAGCTTGTCCTTACCGGCAGAAGCGCGTCGGACGCTTTAATACGTCGCGCGGACCTGGTCACGGAAATGAAGGAAATCAAGCATTATTACCAGGCCGGCGTCGCGCCGCGCAAGGGGATTGAAGATTGATTAGATTCGCTCGATATGCCGCGTCCACCCTGTCACTGGCCCTGTGCGCCTTGATATTGAACGTCACGACCCTCGCTGCGGAGAAGCCCCTTATCGGCATCGCCACGGTCCGGAGCAACAGTCCCCGCTCCATGGCCCTCACGGTGCTACTGGAACAGAACCTGGTCCGCATCGTGGAGAGGAGCGGCCTCTTCCTGACGGTTAACCCCGGTCTCCTGCGCGAGGAAATCAAGAAATTCGGATGCACCGACGAGCAGTGTCTTCTCGGGTTCGCCCGGGACGCCGGCATCAGCCTCCTGGTCCGGGCCGACCTGGACGACTCGAACGACTTCATCGACCTCACCCTCCGGGCCTACGGCATCGACTTCCCCTACCAGAGGAAGATGGTGTATACGTACACGGCGCGGATCCCCATGGCCGGAAAATACGGCCAGGTCGAATACAGCAACATTACGGCGGAGCACACGGGCATTTTCTTTTCCAGGCTCCTTGCCCGGTATAAGGCATCCCTTCCCGTGGTTGCCGGACCCGGTGGAACCATGAAAGTAAGCCAGGGCGTCACCGGATCATACACCCTGTACCGCCCGGATCCCGCCGGGTACAGGAACTCACTTCGCGCCTTCCGTTCCATCGGCACGGCCCGGGTTTCCGCCGGGACGATCGTGCAATCAGATGTTACGGCCCTGCCGGGTGACTTCATCCTGACCGGCTTCAAAGAAACGGCCGATTTCGTGGATAAACTCACCTTCGAGGGAAAACGCGAGGTCATTTTCCGGAAACCGGCTCCCCTTGACGTCCTGTACGCGCTCCTTCTCACCGGGCCGGCCAGCGCCACCATGCCGATCCTCGCGCCGATCCTGGGTTATTATAAGTCAAGCGACTGGACCGGCCTCACCCTCTGGGCCTTCAGCGCCGCGCCCTATCTGTACCTGGAGTTAAACGGAATTTCCAACTACTATGTGAATTATCATAAAAAGAAAAAAACAATCCCCCGGGACGTGCAGGCCCAGTATTATTTCGGATGGTATATGCTCTGCGCCGGGGGCTCATCCCTCTTTGTTGACTCCCTGGCCCATTCCATGCTTGACAAAGCGGCAAACTACCAGGGTACGCAGCCATACCTGGGGAACGCCCTGGTCGCCGGCTACCTCGCCCTGGTAACCGGGGGCGGCGGTCATTTTTACCGGGGGGAACGGCTCTGGGGTCATCTTTATTATCACGCGGACAACCTGCTCCTCTACTTTACCCTGCGTGAGTTCTGTCCGGATAAAAAATTCGACCCCCTGACACGGACGTTTCACACGGGAACAATAAACAGGGTCCGGGCCTATTCGCTCCTCTCCGTGACCTGCGCGGTCAAGATCGTGGAGATAATCCACGCCGTGCTGATACGGGACAGGATTCGAAACGGCCGCGTTCTCGATGAAGGATATTCGATCGAACCGGTCATATACGCAGACGAAAAGACAGACGTGAACCTGGGGCTCCAGTATTCGTATAGATGGTGAAGACCTCACCCCCTCGTTCCCCCTCTGCCGCGAGGAGAGGGGGATGAATAGACGATTTTATTATCAGCAGGGGCTGTCTCAGAACGCATCCCATTCCCCCTGAGAGGGGCTTTGAGGTTAAGTTCTGATCAAATAAGTCCCCCCTCCGGGGGATTTAGTGGGCTGTTGGGACAAACCCGTACCGGAGGCGGGGCGAGTTCAATTAGACAGATAAATAAATGTTCCATCAGGGGACAATAATCAAAATAAGTGTGTGCTATTAATTTTATGAAAAAAAATAAGTCATATACATCATGCACCCTCAGGGGGAGAGGGGGGGCATACTGGATAATCCTGCTATTGTTCCTCTTCCTTCCGGGCGGCAGTCTATTTGCCGAGAGGTTAGCCGTGCCGGGGACCATCGCGGTTTTTCCGATCCAGAATTCAGGCATCCAGTTCAATGCCCTGTCCGAAAAATCGGCCGAGTCAATCGTCGACACCTTTGACCGCCTGGGAAGGTTTCTGCCGGTCGAAAGCGGCAGGGTCGAGAAGGCAATGGAGGCCATCCCGCGGGGATCCGGCGAAGAGGCCCTGCTCAAGGCGGCACAGCAGCTCAACGCTGACCTGTACGCAGTGGTGAGCGTGGCCGTGGACGGCACCACCATTATCGGCAATGTTGCCATCCGCTCGGTATCCGACCGTTACAAGAAACTGGAGCAGAACATCACCGTCAGGAGCAAGGTGCTGGTGAACATTCCCCTCAAGCTCGCCCGGGAGATAGCCCTGCTGCATAAAGACATGCCTGTTGAAGCGCTCATCGTGGAAAAAAGGGACGGCCGCTGCCTGCTGTCCGCCGGGCAGTGGCACGGCCTTTCTCCGGGACGATACCGCACCACGCGGGGAGAGACCATAAACATCCGGAACACGGGAAGATACCAGTCTCTGGCCACGCTTCCTGAATCGTTATTACATGTTCCCCTGGTCACCATAGCAGCCTATCCCCCGCACCGGGCCCTTGTCAGGGAGCTCGACGAACGCATCGAATACAACACCAACAGCAAATACAGCCTGACCGCCACGGGAACCCGGGTTGAGGACCCGGAAAAAAAATTCGCCCTGGGGATGTGCCTCATCAATCCCGGCGCAAACGCCTGCCTGCCGGGCTACGGCTCATACCTGAGCGCATCGTATATGGGCTTCAAGAACACCACGCCCAGCGTCGGGGGGATCGTTTTTTCGACCCTGCTCATCGTAACCCATTTCATCCTCCCGGAAGCCATGACGAAATTTAAAATCAATTTCGTTCCCGGCATCATGGACAGCGACAAGACCGTGAGAATGAACAATCTCCAGATATTCTGCTGGGCCACGGTGCCCCTCACGGTCTCCGTCGCCTTCCTGGACCAGCTGGCGTACCAGTTCAAGACGAACAGCGTACTGCCCCCGTTCTTCATGAATAAAAATGAGACGGCCCTGGTCCTCTCCCTTTTCATACCGGGAGGAGGCATGTTCTACAAGGGTTACCGGCTCCCGGGATGGGGTTTCCATCTTTCCGAGTTGTTCCTTGCCGGGTTCTGCGTGTACACCAGGGAAGACAAAAAAAAGGTACTATACGGCGGTATCGCCCTGGGCGGCGTGAAACTGATTGAGCTCATAACCGCGTATTTCTGTCCTCCGGCCTATAGTTTCTTTAAATTCGAAAAAGAAGGAAGAATAAACCAGGCCTCTCTCTCCATGAAAATCGACCCCACTGAAACGGGAGATCTGATATATAAACTTGGATTATCCTGCAATTTTTAAAAAAAACTACTTACAACACTTGACAAAATATACGATTATCGTTATTTTATACTTAAATCGTAAGTCTGGACGATATAAGTATAAATAATATAAATATGTAAGCAAATGGATGAAACACATTTAGATAATAAGAAATACCAGGATCTGGTGAACACGGCCCGGGAACTCTTCTTCAAGCATGGGACCAAAAGGGTAACCATCGAAGAGATTTGCGAAAAAGCGGACGTGAGCAAGATGACCTTTTACAAGTTCTTTCGCAATAAAAGTGAGCTTGCCACCAGGGTTCTTTCCGAGTTGAACGACAGTATTTTGAAAGAGCAGGACGAGATCATGAACAGCTCGATTCCCTTCATCGATAAGATAAAAGGGATCATTAACCATCTCATAAAAACGAGCGAAGAGCTCGAGGACATCTTCCTTGATGAGATGTGGGGCACCAATGAGGATTTCATGCTCTTTTTCAACGCGCTGAAGATGGGATCATACCAGCTTATCAGCGATTTCATCAGGCAGGGCCAGGAAGAAGGGGTCATCCGTAAGACGCTGAAGCCTGAAGTGATCCTGTATATTATTGAGACATTCCAGGAAATGCTCAACAGCGAACGGATGAAAACCATAGCGCCTGACCCCCATGAGCGCCTTGACATGATTTTGAATCTGACGTTCTATGGAATTATAGATACTCACCAGCAAAACGGCATGGCAATAAAATAAAGGGGGGCTGATTCTTTTATATATTACCGTACGGGTCTGGTGGATTAATTACTCTTCACAGCGCAGCTGATTTTTTGCCGGAGTGAAAAATGAAGACATATGACGGGATAAGTACCGTACCCTTGCCTGTCATAAAACAATCAAGGAGCATGTCATGAAAAAATTAATGTCAATGGTTATCGCCGTTACTGCGGCCATTCCCCTTATGTATGGCACGTCATACGCGTTAACGGCAGCTGAAATAATAGACCGGGCCGAAAAGGCCGTGCGCGGCGACACCCAGGTCGCCATGGCGGAAATCACCATCAAGAACCGCCGCTGGACCCGCACCATGAAGATTAAAAGCTGGGACAACCGGGTGGCGAAAAAATCCTTTGCCGAGATACTTGCCCCGAAGAAGGACGCCGGTAACCGCTTCCTCATGATAACAGCTGAAAAGCTCATGTGGCACTATAACCCGGACATCGGCAAGGAAATGAAAATACATCCCTCCATGATGCTCCAGTCCTGGATGGGCTCCGACTTCACCAATGATGACATCGTCAAGGAATCGAGCATCCTCGATGATTACACCCATGTCCTTGACGGCAAAAAGAAGGTTGAAGGCCATGAATGCTACGCCGTAACCATGACACCGAAGCCCAATGCGGCGGTCGTATGGGGCAAACTCCTCTACTACGCCCGGGTCAGCGACTGCCTGCCGGTCAAGCAGGAGTTTTACGACCAGCACGGGAAGCTTAAAAAAGTTATGACCTTCAGCAATTTTCAAACAATGGGCGGCCGGGTTATACCGGCGACGATGAAGATGGTCACCCTGAAAAAGCGCCGTGAACAGGGTGAAACCGGGGAAGAGTATACCCGGATGGACATAAAAGACGTCAGGTTCAACACGAAAATACCAAATAACGTTTTCTCGCTGCAAAACCTTAAAAGGAGATAACCGTCATGAAACTCCCCAGAGAAGCCTCCATCGAGGTCATGCTGGCATGGCGCAACGTGTGGAAGAACAAGCGCCGCACGATCCTCACGCTCCTCACCATCATGGTGGGGTGTGCCATGATCATATTTTCACGCGCCTTCCAGGATGGGACCTACGGGCAAATGATAGAGGATTCCGTAGCCGCCAACACCGGCCACATCCAGATCCACGAAAAAGATTTCTGGGAAAATCAGAGCATTGATTACGCCTTCAAACCGGGCGACAGGCTCATGAAGTACCTCAGCACAAATTCAGCAGTGTCGGCATACACCAGGCGGATCCATGCCGGCGGCCTTGTCTCCTATGGAAACAGCACGTATGGGGTGCTCATCCAGGCGGTGGAACCGGAGACTGAAAAGAAGGTGAGCAACCTTCACGGAACGATACAAAAGGGCGGGAGATACCTCGTTGCCGATGACGGGAAAAATATCATCATGGGAGCCACCCTGGCGAAGAACCTCAAGGTGAAGGTCGGCGATACCGTTTCCTTCCTCTCCCAGGGTTTCGACGGTTCCATTGCCGCCGCCAACGTTACCATCGTAGGGATATTCAACTCCAGAAACCCCCGGTACGACCAATCCACCATCATGATGTCATTCAACCAGGCCGTTGAAACCTTCACCATGATGGACTATATCAGTTCCATAACCGTCAGGCTGAAAGAAACCGGGGACATGGAAAAGGTCCGCGACGAGCTTCGCAGCCTTCCCGGCTCAAAGGCCCTTGAAGTCATGGGATGGGACGAGCTTCTGCCGGAGCTCATCCAGCATATCGTCATGGATGATCTCTTTGCCAAAATTTTTTATATAGTGCTGCTCCTCATCATCGCCTTTGGCGTGCTTAACACCATCCAGATGTCGGTTTTCGAGCGGCGGCGCGAGCTTGGGATCATGATGGCCATCGGCACCAAGCCGTCGCAGATTGTGACCATGGTGCTTTTTGAATCAGTGTATATATCATTCCTGGGCGCCATTCTCGGGATAATTCTCGGATCCCTGATCAGTTACTATTTTACTGTGTATCCTATCGATTACTCGGAGTACCAGAAAGAGCTGGAGGCCTTTAACCAGATCACAATGATCTTGCCGGCCAAACTGACCGTTTTGAACATTGTCTCGACCTCCTTTTTCACTTTTGTAATAGGTGTGCTCTTTTCAATCGCCCCCGCACGGCGGGCGTCGCGTTTGAGGCCCCTTGACGCAATACGGCAGTTGTAAGGAGGAGATTGCGATGAAAGCATTCACGCAGGACATTGCGGTTAAGACTAAAACATTCATGATGCTGGGGTGGAGGAACCTGTGGAGGCAAAAGCGCCGGTCCCTGGTCGTCATTCTCTCCATCACCATCGGGGTTGTATTGATGCTCCTGCAGATCTCCCTCATGAACGGGATGATGAGCCAGATGCTCGATAACAACATCAGCACCAAACTCGGCCATATCACGATCAGCAAAAAAGGGTTTTTCGACGACATGAAGCTGGAGTCCAATTTTTTTCCTGATGCCCGCATGCTGGAAAAAATCAGCAAGGAAAAAAACGTCGTCGCCGTGGCTCCCCGCGTCAAGGCCTTTGCGATGATACGCACCAGCGAAGCGTCGCGGGGCGTCATTGTGATGGGCATCTATCCCGACAGGGAAAAAAAGATTTCCAAGATAAACGAATACACCATCAAGGAAGAAGGGAGCAGGTATCTTGACGACCCGGCTTCGAACGACATACTTATTTCAAAGTCCCTCGCCGAAAAGCTTGACGTGTCTGTAGGGGACAAAATCGTTCTTCTCGTCCAGGACGAGGACAATGAGATGACCGGCGTCGGCCTGACGATCAAGGGGCTTTTCCAGACCCCGGTACGGGACTACGACAACGGCGTGGTATACATGGGGATCAAGCGGTTCCAGGAGATCACCGGCCTGAAAGACAACGTGTCGGAAATCATGCTGATACTGGGCAGCAAGGACATTGTTGATTCAGTCAAGCCGCGGCTTGTGAAGAGTATCAGCGATCCAAACCTGGAGGTACTCACCTGGAAGGAGATGGCGCCGTTTCTGTTAAGCGCTATTGGAATGATTGACAAGTCGATGCTGATTTTTTACTTTATCGTGTTTATCACGATTATCTTTTCCATAGCCAATACCCTGATCATGTCGATCATGGAGCGTTTCCACGAGCTCGGTGTCATGAAATCGATCGGCACGCGCCCCTCGCAGATATTTTTCATCATCATGTTCGAGGCCATGAACCTCGGCGCCGTGGGCCTAGCCGTGGGTGTGGTGATTAGCATTATCGCGGTCAACATCCTCGCCTTAACGGGTATCGACTTTTCACTTTTCAACGAAGCGATGCGCCAGTGGGGGGCCGGAAGCATTATTTTCCCCCTCATCTATATCAGGGATATTGTCATATCAGTTGTGGTTGTCGAGTTTACTACCCTGCTCGCAGCCATATACCCGGCGGTCAAGGCCGCCCGCATAAAACCGCTCGAAGCGCTTCATTACATTTAAGGAGGTCATCATGTCCATTATAACCATAAGCAGTCTGACAAAAATATATGACGGAGGCAGCATTGAGGTCAAGGCCCTCCGCGGCATCGACCTCGCCATCAGCAGGGGAGAATTCACCGCCATAGCGGGACCCTCCGGTTCAGGGAAAACGACGCTGCTGAACCTTATCGGCGGTCTCGACCACCCGACCGGCGGAGTCCTGACCGTGGCAGGCAGCGACCTGAACCGGATGACGCCCCGGGAGCTCTCTGACATCCGCCTGAACAAGATAGGCTTTATCTTCCAGGCCTATAACCTGATCCCGGTCCTATCAGCGCTGGAAAACGTTGAATATATACTGCTCCTCCAGGGAGTGGCCAAGGAAGAGCGCCGGGACCGCTCGCGGCGCATCCTGGAGGAAGTGGGACTGGCCAAGGAGATGAACCGCCTTCCCAAGGATATGTCCGGAGGACAGCAGCAGCGGGTGGCAGTGGCACGCGCCATCGTGTCCGAGCCGGAGCTGGTGCTGGCCGACGAGCCCACCGCCAACCTTGACCAGAAGACCGGCGCGAGCCTCCTCGACCTGATGCACGACCTGAACCACCAGAAAAATATTACATTTCTCTTCTCGACACACGACCAGATGGTCATGGATTACGCCGAGCGCCTCATCAGGCTTTCCGACGGTATGATAATATCCGACGACAAGAAAAAGAGCGCAAGAGAAAGCTCTGTGAAAAAAGCAAAGAAAAAGAAGTAAAGGTTCTCCGCCATGCCCACAATGAAAATAACCCGTATCCTGTTTACACTATTCCTGATCACGCTTTCAGGAACGATTACGGCCACCGTTGCCCTGGAAAAAGCCGACCCCGGGAAGGAGGAGTCCGCTGCCACGGAAACGATTATGGAGCCGTCAACGCCGGAACAGGGCGAGGACTCGCTGGATGAAAAGAATAAGGCCCTGTTCAAATTCAAGGGCCAGGTAAAGAACCTCTTTTCGTTTCATGAAACCGACAATTATATCGGATGGAACCCTCTG
>CAZZHU010000003.1:51122-58167 GCA_964654045.1 uncultured Leptospirales bacterium | reverse complement strand
ATCTGGTATAAAGGATAATGACCTCATCCCCCCTACCCCCTTCTCCCCCGGGAGAAGGGGGTGATACAATAAGGACTTTAAAATGATCATCCCTCTCCCTGTGGGAGAGGGATAGGGGAGGGTGAAATCAAATAAATCACAGATAAAATTTTGATATGATAAAACTCTTTTATAAATTCATAACTTTTTTTTCAAAGATTTTCGGCCCCTGGTTCTTCCGTGTCTTTTCCCGGTTTGTCTCGACGGGATACTTTGTTTTTTTCCCGAAACGGGTGGCGATCGGCGCGCGTTTTTACGGAGCCCTCTTCCCGGAACGGAGCAGGCCCTATCATCTCTGGTGCACCTGGCGCCAATTTCACAGCTTTACCGATGTGTTCCTTGACCGGTTTCTCCTCCAGTTTTCCGGGGACCTGTCGTACACCTCCGAAGGGTGGGAAATCATCGAGGAGGCGGTGAAAGATAAAAGCGGCGGCATCATACTCATGTCCCACATGGGAAACTGGGACGTGGCGGCCCACCTTCTGCGGCAGCGGGGGCTCCGCCTTCTCCTCTACATGGGCTCCCGGGAAAAGGAGCAGCTCGAGAAAATGCAAAAGGAGAGCCTGGCCGAAACGGGCCTGAAAATCGTGGCTGTCGAACAGGATGGAGGCTCGCCCTTTGACATACTGGAGGGATTGAACTTCCTGAAAGAAGGGGGCCTCGTCTCCCTCACCGGCGACCGTGTCTGGTCGTCGGCGCAGCGGACCGTACCGGTGAACTTCCTGGGGCATACCGTGCATCTTCCGGAAGCCCCCCACAGCATCGCGCTCCTCTCCGGCGTGCCCCTCTATGTCTTCTTCGCCTTCCGGACCGGCAGCGGCAGATATCATATCTCCCTCTCAGGACCGATCCGCGTGACCGCCCGGACCCGCGCCGACAGGCCTGCAGCTATCCGGGAATCAGCACAGCGCTACGCCGACATTCTCGGCGCCAGGGCCCGGGAATACCCGGGGCAGTGGTACCATTTTGAAGAATTCCTCGGACCGATATAAAGCTGAACCGGGCCGTGTGTATTCAACAACTATATCACGAGCAATCCGTACATGCATGCCATTCCGGTGTGTCATTATCAATAAAAAAGTTTGACTTGAATATATTCAAATAGTAGAATAAGCCGATAATTGAATCGACAGGCAACGCACGATTTTTTCTTTACGCGCAGGAAGGCTATGAGTTTTATTGATAAACTTCTCCGCCACTATGAAAAATCAAGTTTTGTAATCAAATATAAGGCCCGCTTTCTTTTATACCTCGCCATTGCCATATTGGTTTTCATACCTGTCGCTATCATATATTCAATATACATTCAACTGCATGACCCCGTGCTCAATTATTCTATCAATTGGCCGGTGATTATCATGGAAACCGCCGGCTTAATTGTCATAACAGGAGTAACGGTTCTTCTCGTCCGGGGGCACTTTTTCTTATCGGCGCACCTGACCCTTTCTATTCTTACCGCAACGGTCTGGGCAGTGATGTTCATAGACCATTCAAACGTGATCTCGCGGCTTGACACGATTGTTATTGTGCTGGGGCTCTTCTCGGCAATGCCGATATTTATCACCCGGGAAAAATTCATGGTTTTTGTCTATGCCGGCATCAATATTGGCGTCCTCTACGCATACATGTTCTATACCCGCGGCATCTTCACCATGCCCGGGGGATCCTTCCCCGATTACCTTGCCGACAACACGATATCGTTCCTGTTCATCGCCATAGTATCCTACAACATTCTTTCGATAAACAACCGCGCGCTGAAGCAGCATGAAGCCAGCAATGCCGCGCTGCAGAAATCCAATGAAGAGATCCAGGCCGCGATGGAGGAACTGACCGCGGCCAACGAGGAATTCGAGGCCCAGAACGAGGAGCTGGCACGATCGGAGGAGGCCCTCCGCGCCTCTGAATCGGAACTCCTCGCGATATTCAACGGCACCTATGACGCGATGATCATACATGATATCAAGGGGAACATCCTTGAGGTCAATGACCGCATGCTTGAAATGTACCGGGTGGACCGCGTCCGCGCACTGGCGTCAAACATCTATGATCTTGTCTCGCCGGATTCCGATATCGAGGCCGGTAAAACCATATGGGACAGGGTCGCCGAAGGAGAATATGCCCTCACGGATTGGAAGGCCCGGCGGCCCGCGGACGGTTCCGTCTTTGACGCTGAAGTCGGCCTGAAGCGGCTGATGCGGCGCGGCAGCTATGTCATCCTGGCCGTGGTGCGCGACATGACGTTCCGGAAAGAAGCGGAGGCGGCCCTCAGGGAATCATTGAACGAGAAAAACTTTCTCATCAGGGAGATACATCACCGGGTGAAGAACAACATGCAGATCATTTCAAGCCTCCTGAACATGCAGTCCGATGCCGTTGCGGAGCCTGCCGCGAACCAGGCCCTCAAGGACGCCATGGGCCGCATCCATTCCATGGCCAGCATACATGAGCGGATCTACGGCACTGATAATTTCTCCCGCATCGACATGGCGGCGTATATCGACGAGCTTTCCCGAGACCTCGTCCAGCTCTATTCCAGGGCAAGCGGGGACATAGAGCTGACCCGTCACCTGAAACCGGTTTTCATGGGAATCGACAGGGCGATCCCCTGCGGCCTCCTGATAAACGAGATACTCACCAACTCCATCAAGCACGGGTGCGGCGGACCGGAAGCCTGCCGCATCGATCTGGGGGTGGAAGAGTCCGGCGGCTGGATTACCATCGTGATTGCCGACTACGGTCCCGGCATGGAGCCGGAACTGTTCAAGGCGGAACGGAAGACCTCCATGGGGATGCAGATTATCGAGGCCCTGGCCAGGCAAATCAGCGCGACCGTTACGCTCGAGGTGAACCGCGGCACCCGGTTCACCCTCCGCCTGTCATCGGATCCGCAAGGCGGCGGGCAATGATCAGAGCGCCAGCGCCAGGGCCCCTGTTATGACAAGAATGATCATGATGATGCCGACGATAACGTGGGCCACACCGGTGAAAAGCCAGACAAGCAGGGCCGATCCCCACCCGGTGGCGTATACCGATTTCAATATACCCAGGGAAACCGCGATCCCCAGGAGCCAGCCTGCAAGAGAACCGATACCGAAGAATGCCGTGGCCACTCCGGTAAGCGCCCACACAGCAACGCTGGAGAGGAAGGCGGCGTAGAAAGCCCTGCCGAAGGTGGCATGAGGGACACCGGCAAACTTCGATCCGATCCAGATGAAGAGCGCCGAAAGGGCCGTCGCGACCAGAATACATACCGCGATTATAAGCAGCAGCGTCAAACCGATCAATTTCATATCAATCTCCCGCTTGCGGATAACAGCATCATGGTAGCTGCCGGACCGTCAGCGGGCCGGCTTCACGGCAGTAGCGCATCCGACCATTTACCAATCTTTCAGCGCGACCCCGATTCTATGCGCCTTCTTTTTTCGGTATTATCAGGATCGGTATATTCACCGAATCGACGATATTCACGTCAGGGCTGTCGAACATGAAACTGTAAAACTTGCTCCTATGTTTGTGGCCAACCATTATGAGGTCAATCTTCTCTTTTTTGCAGTATGCCTCAATTTCTTTCGCTACGGTTCCCTTCGCGACCGCATACACGACCTGCAGGCTGTTAAGAAGTTCGGCCGGGACGACCTCCTGCACCCTGAGGGCAATGTCGTCTTCACGGTCGGCGGGATGACGGTACCCGGCCTGTTCGTCATTGACATATATGAAATGCAGACGGCCGGACAATTCAATGGCAAGCTCAACGACTTTTTTTACAAAGGACAGATCGCTAGAATCAAGATTGACCGGGAAAAGGATATTTTTAAATGTTACCATTGCTCAACCTCACTATGATAGTATTGAATCAGCATTGAAAAACGGACGCCGCACGTGCCGTCCGCCTGTCAGATTATCAAAAGAAAACCAGCGTGACAATGACAAAAACCAAGACCAGTATCGGGATCGAATACTTGAACATATACCCGAAAAAGCTCGGCATCTTCACGCCCGATTCCTCGGCGATGGACTTCACCATGAAATTGGGCGCGTTGCCGATATAGGTATTGGCCCCCATGAACACGGCGCCCGCCGATATGGCCGCGAGATAATCGACTTTTTCCACGATCAGCTTCGCCACCGCGTCCGCTTCGGACATTCCCGGATAGAACTTGCCCAGGGCGCTGTTGAAGAAGGTGAGGTACGTGGGCGCGTTGTCCAGGAAGCTGGACAGGACCCCGGTGGCCCAGAAATAATGGGCCGGTTTTTCGGTCGATTTAATCAGGATTGCCAGGGCGCCGTTTTCTCCCGCCTTGAGGATGGCCAGGGCCGGGATGATGGTCATGAATATACCGGCGAAGAGATACGCCACCTCCTTGATGGGGGCCCAGCTGAATTCATTACCCTTGCGGATGGCGTCGCTGGTCGTTTTAAGCGAGAGTATGCCCATGAGAATCAGTATAATATCCTTGGCAAAGTTCTCGATGGTCTGGTGTATGCCGAATATATTCACCTCGCCAATTTTAACGAGCCCGCTCAGGAGCACGCCGCCGATCACGCCGCCCAGGAATAGAAAATTATGGCCCCCCTCGATTTTCAGGGGTTCCTTTTCGCCCGTGGCCATCAGCGACTTGTCTTCTTTTTTATAATAGAACGAATCTATGAGGAAATATATCACCAGCAGGATGGAGGATACAAAAAGCATGTGCGGCAGAATATGCATGGTCCAGAAGAACGGCACGCCGTGGAGAAATCCCAGGAACAGGGGAGGATCGCCCAGCGGGGTCAGGGAACCGCCGATGTTGCTCACCAGAAAAATGAAAAAGATGATCGTGTGGACCTTGTGCGTGCGCCAGGCGTTGGACCTGAGGATCGGCCGGATGAGCAGCATTGACGCCCCGGTTGTGCCGATCCAGGAGGCAAGGACCGTGCCGATAATCAGTATTATGGTGTTCACCAGGGGACTCCCCTTGAGGGTGCCCTTGATATATATCCCTCCTGCCACGGTAAAGAGCGACCAGAGAAGTATGATAAATGGAATATAGTCGATGATATAAATATGCGCTATTTCATAAACGGCAACGCCTTTGTATATAACGACAAAGGGCACGGCCATGACCAGGGCCCAGAAGGCGGATACCTTGGGATAGTGATGGTGCCAGAAATGGGGCATCAGGAGGGGACACAGGGCTATGGAAAGGAGTATTCCCGCGAATGGAATGACCCACCAGAGAGACAGTGCGGTCCCCAGGTTGTTGGAAGAGTGATGGGAACCCTCCTGCAAGGATTCAGAATGCCCGGAATCCTTTTCCAGCGACGCAGGCTCTGTCGCCGTGACCTGTTTTTTTGACATCTCCTGCGCTGAAACAACCAGTGGTATGGTATTCAAGACCGTTATAATCGCGAAAATAATGACAAGCAATCGTTTCATGCTGCTCACTCCTTAAAAGATTCATGGGGACTGTCACTTTTTTCGGTGTAATGAACGCCCCTGTTGCCAGTTGCGACATATGAAAGCAACAGCCAGAAAACTTGACAGAACCACTATCATACATTTTTACAAACTCCTCCTGTGTCAAATAAATAATAATTTTTTCCCCCTTTTTGGTTATACAACCTATTGTTAAAATTTGTTGACAATACAGGTTTATTTTCACTTATGGAAAATAACGAATACTACCAGAGGATTCGGAGAGCCCAACGCTAGGATTATACTTGATTTGCATATTATTTAAGCAATGGGTCTATGACGTTTAAACAGATCCCTGCTTAGTTTAATTTGGCACAAAAAATTCTACAATAAGAGGTGATTCTATGGAGTTTAAACTGTATTACATCGCTCCTATCGGATCGGTCATCGCCCTTATTTTTGCTTTCGTATTCTACAAACTGATGATGAAAGCCAATGAGGGTACCGCCAAAATGATCGAGATAGCGAGCGCAGTAAGAGACGGTGCATACGCCTACCTTAGACAGCAGTACAAGGTAGTAACCATCGTTTTTATTGTCCTCGTCGCATTGTTTTCGTTTCTGGCTGTAATAGGCATCCAGAACCGTTTCGTTCCCTTCGCATTCCTCACCGGCGGTTTTTTCTCCGGCCTGTGCGGTTTCCTTGGAATGAAGACCGCTACCAACGCATCATCGCGTACGGCGCAGGGGGCATCCGAGTCCCTCAACAACGGCCTTAAAGTCGCGTTCCGCTCCGGAGCGGTCATGGGCCTCGTCGTTGTCGGCTTCGGTCTCCTTGACATAGCGATCTGGTATACCGCGTTGAACTATATGTATGACAACAACGTCTGGGGCCTTGCCAAGGAAGTGTTTGAAAAATACACCCCGGCCGGCGCCATGTTTGATCCCAGCCAGCTGTCAGCCATTGTTGGAACGGTTGATTTCCAGCACACCAAGCTTGTTGAAATCACCACGACCATGATCACCTTCGGCATGGGCGCCTCCACCCAGGCCCTGTTCGCCAGGGTCGGCGGCGGTATCTACACCAAGGCCGCTGACGTCGGCGCCGACCTGGTCGGCAAAGTCGAAGCGGGCATTCCCGAGGACGACCCCCGGAACCCGGCCACCATCGCTGACAACGTCGGCGACAACGTGGGCGACGTCGCCGGCATGGGCGCTGACCTGTACGAATCGTACTGCGGTTCAATACTCGCCACCGCCGCTCTCGGCGCGGCCCTTCCCCTGATGACACAGAATGTGAAAAACGTCGACGTGAGGGTTATTGCACCGATGATAGTTGCCGGACTCGGGATTCTCTTCTCGGTCATCGGCATCTTCCTGGTACGGACCAAAGAAGACGCGTCCATGAAGAACCTGCTTTCCGCACTGAACAGGGGCGTCTGGGGCGCATCGTTCCTGCTCATAGGAGCGCTGGCCGTTCTGGCATATTTTGACATCATCACCTGGGGCGTTTTCGGCGCCACCATCACCGGTCTGGTGGCCGGCCTGATCATCGGCAAATCGACGGAATACTACACCTCCGACGACAACAAGCCGACCCAGGGCATCGCTG
>CAZZHU010000003.1:46963-51022 GCA_964654045.1 uncultured Leptospirales bacterium | reverse complement strand
AAATCGACGGAATACTACACCTCCGACGACAACAAGCCGACCCAGGGCATCGCTGACCAGCACGTCATGGGACCTGCGACGGGTATCCTCGATGGTATATCAACCGGTATGCTCTCTGCCGGGATCCCGGTCATTACCATCGTTATCGGCATCCTGGTCGCTTACGGCGTATCCGGCGGATTTGACAATATGGCCAACGGCCTGTACGGCATCAGCTTCGCTTCGGTCGGCATGCTGGCAACCCTTGGAATCACCCTGGCAACCGACGCGTACGGCCCCATCGCCGACAACGCGGGCGGCAACGCCGAGATGAGCGGCATGGGCAAAGAAGTGCGGGCCCGCACCGACGCCCTTGACATGCTGGGCAACACCACTGCCGCCATCGGCAAAGGCTTTGCGATCGGCTCCGCCGCTCTTACGGCCATGGCCCTTCTGTCCGCCTATCTGGAAGAGATCAAGATATGGATCGGCAAATACGCAGCTGAAGCGGGCGGAATATACAAAGTCGGCCCGGTCAACTTCCATTACAATATGTCCGAAGGCCTGGTCCTTGACCAGTTCAACGTCATTGCCAGAGATGCTAAAATCGCCGATTTCGTGCGCGCCTATGACATCAACATCATGAACCCGCTGCTCCTCTGCGGCCTGTTCCTGGGCGCCATGGCGGTTCTCGTGTTCTGCGCCCTTACCATCAAGGCGGTCGGCCGCGCAGCCGGCGCCATGGTCGAGGAAGTACGCCGCCAGTTCAAAGAAAAACCGGGCATCCTTGAAGGAAAAGACAAACCGGATTACGCCCGCTGCGTCGCCATTTCCACGAAAGGCGCACAGTCCAAGATGATGGTCCCCTCCTTCCTGGCTATCCTTATCCCGGTCGCGACCGGTCTCATCCTCGGCGTATCGGGCCTCATGGGTCTCCTGGCCGGCGCTCTGGCAGCCGGTTTCTCCGTCGCCTGTATGCTGAACAACGCCGGCGGCGCGTGGGACAACGCCAAGAAGTACATTGAAAAAGGGCACCATGGCGGAAAAGGCTCTGCAGCCCATAAAGCCGGTGTTATCGGCGACACTGTCGGCGACCCCTTTAAAGACACCGCTGGTCCTGCACTGAACATTCTGCTCAAGCTTATGACCATGGTTTCTGTTGTATTCTCCGGCGTGGTAGTAAAATACTCCGCCACCATCGGAAAGTTCCTGGGCTTTATAAAATAGTCCCGGTTTTCTGATATACTTTAAAAAAGGACTGCTTTTCGGAGCAGTCCTTTTTTTATCCGCTCCCGGCCTGTTTTCTTATTGAATTGTCAATCACCGGGTATATTCATGTCTTTTACATAATACCTGGCCGGCCTGGATGAAGATTAACATGGACAGAATCCTCGACGCTGCTGTAAAAAAGTTGCAGGTCGACGCTGAAAAGATTTCAAAGACCCTGCGCAGGTTCCGCAATATATTCCTGCTCCTGGTCGTGGTGATCGCCGGCATTTATCTCATAAAATACGACAGCACCAGGGCATGGGGCATTATCATTTTTCCCCTCTCCTTTGCATGGCTCTATTCCTATGTCGTGAAGCGCCGCGGCACCAGGAAAAAATAATACGGCACGACGTGAAAAACCTCCCTCACATCATACGGCTCGAAACCGTCGATTCAACCAGCACCTACATCAGGGACCATCCTGAACTGTGGGAACACCAATATTGCGCTGTAGTTGCGCGGGAGCAGACAGGCGGGAGGGGGCGCTTTGACCGGACATGGCTTTCCGAATCGGGCCTGGACCTGACCTTTTCCATGGTCTTCATCCCGCCTGAAAACGCATCAGTCCTTTCCTGCATAACACTGATAGCGGGGCTGGCGGTTCACCGCGCCCTTGCGGGATATTCAGACGGCCTGACCCTCAAGTGGCCCAACGACATCCGCTTCAGCGACAAGAAAATTGGAGGCATCCTGTGTGAGATGGTCCAGGATCGGGGACGAACCGCGATCATCATCGGCATCGGCATCAACGTCAACCGGACCCGCTTCCCGGAAGAAATAGCCGCCTCATCCACGTCCCTGAAAATCATAACCGGCACTGACCACTCACTGGAAGCGCTGTTCAATGAAATACATCGCCATTGCATTCAGCTTTTCACTGGCTTCAGGGTTCCCCTCGGTGAGAGCATTATCAGGGAATGGAACGCCGTCTCACAGTCAATCGGTTCTCGGGTCAGCTTTGTCCTGCACGACCGCGCTGAAGACGGCGTCTTATCCGGCATCAACACCGACGGGTCCCTCCGCATATCCAGAACATCCGGCGAAACAATAGGCAATTACCGCGGCGAAGTACTTTTCCCCGATGACGAGTAGGCACCCTGTCCCGCCGAGAAGGCAATAATGATAATAAGATTGAAAAAAGATTGCTTTACAAACAATCAATAAGTCATACGATATAAAATAATTTACAAAATGAATACCACCTCGATAAAAAACAGCGTCGATGAAGCGCTCACACTGCTCCGGGAACTGAATCCGAACATTTCCGGAAACAGGGAATCCGACTACCCGGTCCTCACGGGACCCCGCGGCCACCGCCTGCAGAAGGTCCTCGTAGCCAACCGGGGCGAAATCGCCAAGCGTTTTTTCCTGGCGCTCCATGAAGAGGGTATCCCCTCGGTGGCGGTCGTCACCAATCCGGACCGCGGGCAGTCGTGGTATGAGTTCGCCGATGAAGTTATTTTCATCGGCGACCAGGACAACTACGCCAGCATACCGGTCATCATCGGGGCGGCCGTCCTCGTCAAGGCGAACGCCATCTATTCCGGTTACGGCTTTCTCTCGGAAAACATAACCTTCGTGCAGGCCATTGAGTCAATGGCGGAAGTTCTCGGGCAGGAGATCATTTTCATGGGTCCCAGCCACGCGACCATGCGCTCGGTGGGCGATAAGACGAACGCGCGCCGCCTTGCCGGCCAGCACGACATCCCCCTCTTCGAAAGCTCCCGCGTGATCGGCGGCGGAGACCTCGAAACCGCCACAAGCGAGGCCTCCCGCATCGGGTACCCGGTGATGGTAAAACTCTGCTCCGGGGGCGGCGGCAAGGGCGTGTTCCCGGCGGCGGATGAAACCGAGCTGGCCGCAGCGGCTGCCGCGGCGGCGCGCATCGGCCTGAATCTTTACAACGACTCCTCGTTTTATCTTGAAAAATTCATCCGGGAGCCGGTCCATATCGAGGTCCAGATATTCAACGGGTGGGCCATCGGCATACGGAAATGCGCCGTGCAGAGACGCAACCAGAAGATCATAGAAGAGAGCGGCCACGCGTTCCTGAGCGATTACGTTGCCCTTTCCCTCCTGGCGGCGGCGGAGAAAATAGCCCACATGTCAGGCTACAGCACGGGGGGCGGGGCCGGCACCGTCGAGTTCCTGATCGATACCGAAACAGGCAGGTTCGGCTTCATGGAGATGAACACGCGTCTCCAGGTTGAATACGCCGTCACGGACCAGTCCATGGGGATCGATATCGCAAAGTGGCAGATACTCTACTACGACGGGAGGGAGCAGGAGATCATCGGCCTTGACAGGCTGAAAAACAGGGTCTCGGAAAACGACCATTCCATCGAATGCCGGATCTACGCCGAGGAGCCCGAAAACGACTATCTCCCCTCGCCGGGGACCATTCTCGAGCTTGACCTGCCGACCTTCAACGGCATCCGGTGCGATTTCGGCTTCATGGAGGGCGACACGATCCTGCCGATGTACGACCCGATGATAGGAAAGCTGATCGCCCACGGCGCGACCCGGAAGGAGGCGATTATCCGCCTGGAGCGCGCACTCCAGGAATTATACATCAACGGCGTCAAGACCAACATCCCCCAGCTGCTGCGCATAGTACGCCACCGCGAGTTCGTTGAGGGCGATTACACGAACAACCTCCTGAAACAAAACGCGAAGCTCACGTTCCTTGAGCCCGTCATCGGCCCCGTCGTGCCGGAAGACCGGCGGCACCTGAAACATGTCATCTTCGGCGCCTTCCTGGAGCACCTCCTGATGCTCCAGCATGCCATCAAGGAGTTCATTGTCATCGCC
>CAZZHU010000003.1:6227-46953 GCA_964654045.1 uncultured Leptospirales bacterium | reverse complement strand
TGACGTCCGCGTCAGACGCCCCCAGCCGCTACACCCTGGAATACGGCAGCCGTCGCTACCAGCTTGAATTCATGCAGACCGCCATCGATTCCTTTTTTGTCTTCGTGAACGGTGTCTACAACGGAAAGATCGTCCTGACCTCCATGAACGACCGCTGCGACGACATTCTCCTGATCTTCGGCTCGAGCTCATACCGGATCAGGGTTAACCGCCATGCCGGTACTATCGACCTCAGGATGAAGGATGAATCCAATAAAATCAACTACTACCGGATCCGGGTCATTCCGGAAGGCTATTCCGAGGACAGGAACATCCGGAGGATCGTATCGCCCTTCCAGGGCGCTTTTGTCGCCTTCTGCCGTAACATTCAGATCGGCGACCATGTTGAAGAGGGGGAACAGCTGCTGATACTTTCTTCCATGAAGATGGAAACCGTTATCGCGTCCCCCGTAAAAGGGAAGATCATCTATCTTATCGAGGACGGCGACCCCGCCCGGCTGCAGTTAGCGCACACTCCCGGCGGACGCATCATAGGCAGAAGCATCCAGGAAGGGGAGCTGCTTGCCGCCGTGGAAAAGGAATCCGGAGCCGGGCAGGCTGCCGTCGCGGGCGTTTCCGATGAGAGCGCTGCCACGCGCGGCTCGCGTCCGTCATCCATCATTAAAAGCCTGTGCCGGAATTTCCATCCGGATGCCGGGGATAAAAGCCCGGACATACCTTTCGGAACCGTCATTGAACTTGTCCACGCCGCCGTGAGGGGTTTTATCTACCAGCCTCCTATCATTGATTTTATCGAGGAGCTGCTGAAAAAATTCCCGGCCGATGTCAGCAGCGCCCTGCTGACCGATGAAACCCTTGAACTCATGAACTCGATCATCATCCATTATGCGGACATGAAAAAATTGTTTTCCCCGGTGGTCTCGAATGAAGGATTGTCATTCCAGGAAGAGCTTGGTCTCTACATCGCCGGGCGGCAGGAAAATCTTAGCGCGTCGACCCGTCCCTTCGATCAGCTTTTAAAATCGCTTTTTGAATCGTACGGCATCCCCCGCGACGGCAGGTCGGAAATGAGCCAGATGGCGCGCCAGTACGTATTCGTGCTGTTCAAGCGCGCATACCAGTTCTGCCTCGACCGGACCGGGGTAATCAAGAAAATCGTCCATATCCTGTCGGGCGCACGGCGCGACGAGAAGAACATGTACGCCACCCTCGCGCGGCTCATGGAGCAGGAACAGGCGGAGCGGGACGACTCACTTCTGAAATTCATAAAAAAAATCCTGTCATCCCAGTTCCCCGATGACGGCATTGCGCCGGCAGCCAGGGGCCTGAACGGTTATCCGCGCGACCGGTCAATGGAGGAATCCGCCGGCCTCTGCGCAGAATCTCTTTCCGCGCCGGCCAGGACATTCCGGCTTGACCCCGTCCCGGAAGCGATCCTGCCCGGCGTTACCGCGCGTATCTGGCTCCTCGAAAAAAACTTCATCCTCAAGCGGCTTTATTCGCCGCTTAAAACCGTTGTTATTTTTTCCCTGGAATCGCTCGAAACCCCTTCCGCGCATTCCTACATGGCGTATTCCATGGCCGATTACGGCCATGACGCGAAAGCCGCGAGACCCGTTGAATCAGCCGTTGCCGATGCGGCCCGGGTCGTCCTGCTGTACCAGCAGATAGAAACATGCGATACCGCATGGGTCGAGGTCCTGGTGCGGGGCAGGATGTTATCCTGGTCGGGCAGTGAAGATGACGGCGTCCTGGCATACCCGGAATTGAAAAGCCTCTGCGCATCATCTATCAGCGCCGTTCGTAACGGCGGCTCCCTCCGGGGAATGATCACCATGGACATGAGGATCCCCGGTTCCCGGGGAACCCGCAGCCGGAGCATCCTCTTTTACCGCGACAGGGACACGGTCGTGGTTGATCTCCTGGTCCCCATGGACCGCCGCAACCCGTATCATGTCAGGGAAGAGCTCAACGCGCCGGACCAGCGACTCCTGGACATCGGCAAGTGGCCCATCGAGGTATGGGCCGAAGAATGTTTTGATCCCGGCTCTTTCCGGGAAATACGTATTCCCTCAATCGATGACATGAACGAGGCGTCCGCATCCGAACTCCAGATAATCAGCCGCCCCGTTGGCGCTAAAATACTGTACGGCACCATAAACGGTTCCCCCGCCTGCTTTTACATGAAGGATTCCCGGGTCAGCGGCGGTTCAACAGGGAGCCGCGAGGGCCTCAAGTACATAGCCGCCGCGTACCTCTCATACCTCAATGACTGGCCCCTGTACGTATGGAATGACAGCGCCGGTGCGAATATCATGGAAGGGATCATTTCGCTCAACCGCGGCGCCGAGGGTTTCATGATGAACACACTCCTGACGGAGCGGAACGGATCCGCTTCATTCCGCAGCTATGTGGAACACACGGCCGACGAAGAACTGGGAAAACTCTTCCGGGAACTGAACGAGCGGTTCAGCCTTACACTGGACAGCCTCGACAGGCGCCACCGGGCTTTCCAGCTCACGGCGGTGGGCATCGGCTCGTCGGCGGGGCTTGACGTCTACGGATCGAGCCAGGCTTCCATTCAGATTCTCCTCGATTCCGAGGAATCGTACCGGGTCCTCACCGGGTCCAAGGTGGTCCACACGGTAATAGGCGAGGATATCACCAACTATGACATAGGCGGCGCCAAGATACTGGGCACCTGGACCGGCATCGTCGACATCGTTGCCGGGGACAAGCTGCACCTGGTGCGCTGCATCGGCATGATACAGCAGATCTTCTGCTCGCACAAACAGCTTCCGGCGATTGAACGGGCGGGCGGCCAGCAGCCGCCGGCGGACAAAACAAGCGAGTCCATCGTGTTCAATGAAACCGGCCTGAGAGGCAATGTCGATGGGGGCGTTTTCTGGGCCTTCAAGGAAAACTATTACGCGGCCGAAGCCCTTATCGGCGGTTTCGCCCGGATCGGGGGAAGACGCGTCCTCATCATGGGCCCGCGCACCCATTCGGGTCTCAGGTCGCTGGCCTCCGTGATCAAGGCGCGGGAGCTCCTGAAAATCGCTTACCGGACCGGCTCCCACCAGGTAATCATTTTCGGCAGGAAATGGCACCAGACGCCCGACATTCACGAGAATATCCAGATGCGACCCCGTATGGATTTCATGAATACCCTGCAGAAAAAATCAGGCATAAAGATCCAAATTGTCACCCATCCCGAGGGGCTTAAGTGCTTCGATATAACCAGCGCCGCTGACGCGGTCATTTATATAAAACACCCCGCGGCATCGCTGTCCGATTCCATATTCACTGAAAAGAACGCCGCCTTTCTGGCCGGATCCTTCACTGAAGCCTTTGACCTGGCCGCGCGCCTCATCGCCATAATAGATCCCCTTGAGATACCGGCCGGGTACGGCGTTCCCGCATCGGTTCCATCCATACCCGAAAACCCCGGGGAACCCTATGATATCATTGAGTCGGTCATAAGCAGGACCTTCGATACCGGCACCTTTATAGAATTCTACCGCGACATGAACAATCCCGCCGCGGGACCGAACCTTATTACGGGTCTTGCCGGCCTTGAAGGCCGCACCGTCGGCATCATCGCTGACCAGCCCCTTCTTAAAGGTGGCGGCGCCGACGCCTTCGGCACGGAAAAATTCCGTGTTTTCATTGAATTTCTGAATCGCCATCACATACCGCTGGTCATGCTTTCCAACTCTTCAGGGTTCGTGCCCGGGTCGCAGCAAGAGCGCCATCGGATCCAGGCCATTGGCGCCGAATCCCTCGACGCGAATATACTTGGCGCGATCCCCGTGGTGAGCGTGGTCCTCAACCAGAACTACGGCGGCAGGCTCATCCACGCCTTCAATAAATTCTTGAGACCCGGCATCGTGTACCTGGCCCTTGAGACGGCCATCATGGCCGTCATCGGTGTTGACGCCGCCTTTGACCTTCTGTTCGGGAAAAAATACGCCCGCCTTATGGATAAAGGGGAAATCGAGAGGGCCGAAGACCTGCGAATAAGCTTTATGAACACCTACCTGGAAAAGGCCCGGGCTTCCCAGGACGGCATTGAATCAAACCTGGTTGACTGGACGATACCCTCGGTCCGGGACCTCAGGGCACATCTGGTAAATGGATTGGATCTGGCGCGGCGAAGATGCGCCGAGGCTTTCGGCGAGTCGCAGCGCCGCTGAAAACAATGAATCACACCTCTCAGCCAAGGCCGTATTCTTGTAATACATTTATCAGATATATTTTTATTATTGGACCTGAGCTTCCTGTAAATATTCAGCAAGTGCGTTTCGATCGACCGCTCTCCCATGGGGAGTTTATCCGCGATCTGTCGGTTCGATAAACCGGCCGTTGCGTTTCGTACCACTTCCAGTTCCCTGGCCGTGACCGGGAATAGAGGCTGGGTTCAATGTTGAGAAAGCGATAGCGCATCATTGTACAAAATAAGATAAAAAACATTGTTTTAATTATATATATTATTTTGAAACAATGTTTTTTGTTATTGACAGCCCATTGCACCTGTTTACCATGGACAAACCCAAAGCAACAAGGAGCGACAGGACATGCATCTTGATTCATCCTTCACCGGCACGGCGCTGCGCGAGTATAAAACCACCATCACCTGGCGGCACATGATGAACTACGCCGCAGCGGTGGATGATCTCAACGAGGCGTACTTCAACGATGAAAGGGAGGTCGGCGTTATCGCCCACCCGATGCTCTGCGCCGCCATTACCTGGCCCATCACCGAGCGGATCGGAGAATTCATAGAATCCGCGAGCTTTCCCCGGGAGCTCATTTTTACCCAGGTGCACTTCACCGAGCTCCTGGATTTCCATCGGCCGGTGGTGCCGGGCGACGAGCTCACGGTCCGCGGTGTCATCACGGCCATCGGGCCGCACCGTGCCGGAACCCATGTCATCATCCGCTTCACCGCGTCGGACGCGAAGGGGAAGCCGGTATTCACCGAGTACATCGGAGGCATGATGCGGGGCGTGGAATGCCGGGGCGGCGAAAGGGAAATGGAAACGGTCCCCGCGGTGCCGAAGGCCCCGGCGGAGGCGGCGGGATGGGAGGCGGCGGTACGCATCGGCCCCGCAGCCCCGTTCGTGTACGACGGGTGCGCCAATATCTATTTTCCCATCCACACATCCAGGAAATTCGCCCGCCAGGTGGGGCTCCCGGGCATCATCTTCCAGGGAACGGCGACGCTGGCCCACGCGGTGAGGGAGATCGTCAACCGGGAGGCCGCCGGTGACCCCGGCAGGCTCGCCAGGCTCTTCTGCAAGTTCACCGGCATGGTGCTCCCCGGCACCGATATCACCGTGCGGCAGACCGGTAGGTCGGACAACGGCGCGGGGACCGATATATTCTTCAGCGTGCTGAACGGCGACGGCCAGAGGGCCATCAGCGGCGGCTACGCGCAGATCAAACGATAAACGGAGGAGAACATGACTGCTGAGAACAACGAACTGGTACTGCCCCTGGTCAATTCATACATTGAACACTGGGCGAAAAAAACGCCGGAAGCGGTGGCGATGATACAGCACGAGGACAACAGGTCCTTTACCTACAAGAAATTCGCCTCCCTTATCGATTTCTTCGCGCTGCGGCTCCTCGACATGGGGATCAAAAAAGGCGACACCGTGGCGACGCTGCTGGCGCTTCTCCCCGAGCATATGATGCTCATGTACGCCTGCTTCAAGATCGGCGCGATCATCGCGCCGCTGGACGTGCGGCTCCAGGACGCCGAGGTGGTGCGGGATATCGGCAAGATAAAGGCGAAAGCCTTCTTCTTTCTCGGGCACACCCCGGTGCGGGATTTCCGCACCGCCGGGAGCGCGGTAAGGGAGCAGTGCCCCTACGTGAAGCACCTGGTGCAGTTCACGCCGGACCCGAAGCCGGGCGACGTCATTGAAGGGGCGGTGAGCATCACCGGGCTCATGGACAAAAAAAAGCTTGTCTGGCTCAAGGTGAAGGACCTGTTCACGGGGGGCCTTAAGAAGAGCTACCGGGATATCGACGCGAGGACGCCGGCCCTCATCATCTACACGACCGGCACCACCGGCGAGCCCAAGCCGGCGCTGCTCTGCCACGAAAACATCATCGTTCAGAACAGGATACTGGCGCGGGGAATGGCCATGAACAGCGGGAAGATACTGGTCAACCTTCCGCCGAGCCACGTGGGCTGCGTCACCGAGACCTTCATGACCACCATGTTCTTCGGCGGCACCACGGTGATGCTGCGGATCTTCGACGTCACCGCGAGCCTCGAGGCGATACAGAAGCACAGGATCGACGCCATCGGCATGATCCCCACCCAGTACCGGATGATGTGGAACCACCCGAACTACGCGAAATACGACCTGAGCAGCCTAAAGGTGGCGGCCTACGCGGGGTCGGCGGTGGACGTGGAGTTTTTAAAGAAGCTTTCCGCCATGGCCCCCCGGATCGGCACCGGCATCGGCATGACCGAGAACGCCGGCTTCGCCACCTTCACCCCGCCGGGGATCTCCTTCGAGGAGATGGCCGGGCAGGTGGGGCGCGCCTTTCCGGACCTGGCCGCGGTGACCGTCAGGAAACCCATGAACCAGGATGGCACCGCCGGCGCCGAGCTACCGGACGGGGAGATCGGGGAGATATGCTACCATCCGCCCATCGTATTCCTCGGTTACTACGGACAGCCCGAGGCGACGGCAAAAGCGATATCCGGGGAGGGGATCCTCTATACCGGCGATATCGGCTACTTCAGGGACCTGGGGACCTACCGCGCGCTCTTCCTCTCAGGCAGGGAAAAGTTCATGATCAAGCAGAAGGGGTTCAAGGTCTTCCCCGGCGAGGTGGAGGATCACATTGCGAAGATGAAGGAGGTGGACATGGTGGAGGTGATCGGCATGCGGCATGCCATCTTCGACGACGGGATCTTCGCCTTTGTCAAGCCGATGAAGGGGGCAACCCTGACGCCGGAGGCCGTCATGGAGCACTGCAAGGAGATCGCCTCCTATAAACGTCCCCAGCACGTGGAGATCTGGCCCGCCGATCAGAATTTTCCCTTGACCAGAAGCACCAAGGTGGACAAGATCGCGCTTAAAAAGCTGGCCGAGCCGATCGTGGAATCGCTCAGGAAAAATGGCGGGTGGGATGCGTCATAGACCCGGCCGCAGCCCGGCGCGGGGCGCCAATGGATAAAAATGAAATCGCGATCCCACGGAAGATCAAGGACCGTCTCTACCCGGTGGTCCTTGATCTTTTTTCACGGGAGGACTTCCACCAGGTAAACCTCCGGGACATCGCCTCCAATTCCGGCATAAGCACCGGAACGATCTACAAGTACTTCGCCTCCAAGGAGGCGCTCCTCTTTTCCATCCTGGACGAGAAAATCGCCGAGATCGGACGGCTCATCGGGGAGGGTATAACCGGCATTGAGAACAGCAAGGAGATATTCAGGAAGATCTTCTGGGTTACCATGGATTTCTATGACCGGAATCCGGGGGTGGCCATCACCGCCTTCATTACCGTCCCCATGCGGAGCTGGATGAAGGAGCGGTCGTACCGGCGCGACAGGGAGACCGGTCCGCTCCGGGCGGTGCTGGCCCGCGCCAGGGAGCGCGGGGACTTTGATGCCTCCATCGACGACCGGCACGTCGCCGACCTCTACTTCATGTTCTGCCACCGCCACATCCATTCATGGTACTACCATGGCATGAAGTGGAGGCTGGCGGATACCATCTCCGATTTCTTCGAGCTCTTCTGGAAGATAATGGCCCCGCAGCAGCGGCGCCCTCCCGTGCATGAGAAACCACGGCCCCGGTAGGACAGGCCGGATCTGATCCTTCCCCGGATTGCGGCCGACATTGTCCGGGAACCCGGCACCGTCATCACCGATGACAAGGATAAGATTATAGTCCCTAACCGATCAATTCATCGACCCGGTCCCGGCTGACCCGCTCCCACTCCGGGTCGGTGAACCGTCCGCCGTCCCTCCGGAAACTGACCATATCGAACGATTCCTTGTAATGGTCCAGCTTTGAGCCCCGGTCCGGGCAATGCTCGATAAAAACCAGCTTTTCCGGATCCAGGCTGAAATCCCCCATGATGATGGCCGCAAGTTCGGCGCTGTACTCGGTCACCGATGTGCCCGGGTTCTCCTCAAAGAGCTCGGTGACGATGACGATGTGGCGGTCCTGCTTCTTTACGACCCTGAGCCCGCACCGGGACGGGGCGCCCCACCGGCCCTGAAAATCGAATATCCTGTCAATGTATTTCATGGTTCATCCGTATCTGTATCGAACAAAAACCATGACGCGATTTTTATCAATATTTTTTTTGATGAACCTGAATTATTGCGACAAGCACCCGGGGCAGCCTGATGATTGTTTCGCACCAACGGCGCGACCTCATGCGTCAGTGCCCTGAATTTGAGTTGACAGCCTTTCTCCGGCTGATATACATCCATGTACACTGCGGGGGGAGGATTCCTGTCCGTCACATGATCACGATAGAGCGCCTGCATAAAGCATATGATGACACCATAGCCCTGAGGGATCTCGACCTGACCATACAAGAGGGGGCTATTACAGGTCTGCTCGGGCCCAACGGCGCCGGGAAAACGACCCTCGTGTCCATACTCACCGGGGTCATCAAAAAAAGCGGCGGCCATGTTCTTATAAACGGGCTGGACCTTGACAGCAACCTCGCCGAAATCCAATCCATATCCAGCATTGTACCCCAGACACTGGCCTTTTACCCGCTCCTCACCGCCTATGAAAACCTGGAATATTTTGGCGTCCTTTATGGGCTGCACGGATCACTGCTGAAGGAACGCATCGATTTTTCCATCGAGGTCGCCTCGCTGCAGTCCTTTTACCGGAAGCGCGCCGGAAAGTTTTCCGGCGGCCTCAAGCGCAGGCTGAATCTGGCCATCGGGCTGTTGAACAACCCAAAAATTCTATATCTTGACGAGCCGACGGTCGGCGTTGACGCACAGTCAAGGAACTACATACTGGAAATGATCCGGAAAATAAACAGGGAAGCGGGATCCACCGTCATTTACACCTCCCACTACATAGACGAAATAGAGCAGATATCCGATGAAATAACCATCATTGACGAGGGTAAAATCATTTTGTGCGGCCCGAAGGAAACCATTCTGGCATCGAGTGGCGCCTTTGCCATCCGGATTTCAGGAACCGAATACAACGGCATGATCGGCAATTGCATCAAGGATATTTCCGGGGTCTCCTGTGCCGGCAATTCGATCGTGATTGAAAAAAATGACCACTACCTTAATTCAATCATTCAAACCCTATCAATTCTGCGCGACAGGAATATATCAATACAAAATATAGAGTACAATGCAAACAGGCTAGAAGATCTTTTCCTGCGTTTAACAAGCAAGAATCTCAGGGACGAGGAATGAAACGTCTCTATTATATAATAAAAAAAGAGATGCTCGAAATCTACCGGGACATCCAATCCTTCATGATACTGATCATCATGCCGGTGGTATTTATTCTTGTCATGTCCCTATCCATGCAGGCGCTTTTCCAGGCCCATTCGAATTTTAAAATTCATATTTATTCCGTTGACTACAGCCGGAGCCCCGAATCAAAAAAATTTATGGGCATTCTGAAGAACCTTCAGAACCTGTCGGTGACGGAACTGGACAGCGGCATGTCGATCGATCAGTTGTCCCGGAAATTGTTAGCCGGCGACCACAAGTTCGCCATGACGATAAATAGCACGTTTCCGTCTTATGCGGGCAACCTCGGAACGGGGCCGGAGGTCCGGCCGGTCACCATGCTCATCGATCCCACCATGCAGATGCTGACCCAGTTGGTGGTGAAAAACCAGATCGAAATGGAACTGTCAAAAATGAGGCTCTCCGCCTTCCTGAACAAAAACGCCCCGCTCCTGGCTTTCGCCGGCATCAACAGGGAAGCCCTCTTGAGGTCCGTCGAAGGCGCCCTGAAGACCATGTACGTGTACAAGGACAGGCGTGATTCGATTATCCCCAGCGCGGCCCAGCAGAGCGTTCCGGCGTGGCTCGTGTTTTCCATGTATTTTCTCATATTGCCCATTTCGACCATTTTTCACACGGAAAAAAACAACGGAACGTTCCAGAGACTGCGCAGCATCAACATCAAAAGCCGGTACCTGATCATCGGCAAAATCGTATCGTATTATATCATCAGCCTGGTACAGGTAGTGTCCATGCTCTGCGTGGGACGCTACCTCGTTCCCCTCCTGGGGGGGGACACCATACAATTTGGAAATTCATATCCCGGGCTGCTCCTCCTTTCCACCTGCATCAGCCTGAACGCCATATCCTACGGATTATTGATCTCGTCAGCGGCAAGAAGCAACATTGTTGCCAACGGGGTCGGGATAGTCCTAATCATCATTCTATCTGCGATCGGCGGTATCATGGTGCCGAAATTCGTTATGCCGAAATTCCTTCAGCAGCTTTCAGGCATATCCCCCCTGTCATGGGGGATGGAGGGTTTCCTTGACCTCATGCTCAGGAACGGAGGAATTCCCGATATCATGCCGGAATGCGCCCTCCTGCTGCTGACAAGCGCCGCCATGCTCGCGGCTACCGGTATATTGATAAAAAAAAGAATTATATGACCACCGCCGCACCGGCGCCGATGAGCGGATCACGGGGCCGATCTCATTTCACGAGGCAGGATAACGCATGAAAGGATCACTTGACGAAAAACTGAAAAACGACCTGAAAGAGCTTATAATCGCCGAATGCGACCTGGACATAAGCGCCGATGAAATCGGCGACGATGATACCCTCTTCGGTTCCGATTCGCCCATCGGCCTGGATTCAGTCGACGCGTTGCAGGTTTCCATAGCCGTACAGAACAAGTACGGCGTGGTTATAACCGACAGCAAGGTTCTGAGAAGGGTAATGAAAACTATAAACACCTTCGCAGACTACATACAGCCGGAGTAATACTCTCATGGAGCAAGTCTATATCCGCGGCCGGGGGGTCACCTGCTCCCTCGGCGAAAATATCGATGAAATAATCGCACAAATCAGGAACAAGGAATGCAAACCGACTGAACTGCCGATTTCGATAGCCTCGCTGAACTATACCAGGCCCTATTACCGGATTCCCGGCGGCGAAGACCGGAACTCGGACCTGGAGAGCTATTTTTACCAGGTACTCTATACCACGGTTTCCCGGGCAATAAGCGATTCGGGCCTCAGCAATGAAGAGATCCGGGAAAGCGCCCTGTTTTTCGGATCGACGTCCATTGACATGCCGATGTTCGAGATGACCTACCGGCGTGACGGTGAAAACAGCTCGAAAATCCTTTCCCATGAGTCTCCGGGATACGGTAAAATTGCCGGCCAGATAACGGAAAAGTTCCATATCAAGGGACCGTGCTATACCTTTACCACGGCCTGCACTTCCAGCGCGAACTGTCTCCTCTATGCCGCCTCCATGATACAGACGGGGCATATCAAGCGGGCCATTGTCGTCGGGTATGACCTCTTCAACGAGGTCGGCTTCTACGGCTTCGAATCGATGAAGCTCATCGAACTCTTCGGCTACAAACCCTTTGACAAAAACCGTATCGGCATATTAATGGGAGAAGGGTGCGGCGCAGTGGTCCTGGACTGCCGGAGGAAAACAGCGGGCAGTTTCCGCTTCCTCGGGGGATCCAATGCCTGTGACACCTTCAACGTGACGACCCACAGCCTCGAGGGGGACGATATCGCCTTTGTAATCGGCGATGCTCTGAAAAACTGCAACCTGACAGTGAAGGACATCGACGCCGTGAAGGCCCACGCCACCGGGAGCCCGGCCAACGACGTTACGGAATTCAACGGGATGAAGAAGGCCTTCGGCGGTTCCCTGCCTCCTTTCACCGGGATAAAACCGTATATAGGCCATACCGTGGGAGCCTGCGGCGTTATTGAGCTGATCATCATCACTGAATCGGTTGCTCGCGGCTTCTTCCCCGCCACGCCCGGTTTTAACGAGGTAGATGACGAAATAAACGCGCGGCCCCTCACGGAGCCGCTGGAAATGTCCCGGGGAACGATCATGTTCAATTTCTTCGGATTTGGCGGCAACTGCACGTCATATATAGTCACCAACAAGGAATAGCAATTATGTATGTACATGCCGTTTCACCATTCATCTGCGATCCCGTCGACAGCATTGACGGCTTAAAAGCTGACCTGAAAAACTACACTGACTTCTTTTTCCGCAGGGTGAACAAGTTTATCCTCCTCTCCCTCATGGGGGTGCACCGCTGCGTCCACGGAAAACAGATCGATAAATCGACCGCCGTGTATCTCGCCACCGAAAACGGCAACCTGGGCGACACTGAAAACGTGCTGCATCAAATGTACAAGGAAAACTCCTTCCCCAAGCCCTTCAACTTCATCAATACCATGAGCAATACCGCTTCGTTTTACGTGGCCCAGAGCCTGAAAACCCTGGGAAGAAGCATCACGGTCTCGAGTAAAAACGTTTCCTTTGAAAGGGGCCTGGAACTGGCCAGGGTTGATTTTGAACTGGGCCATATACGGGAAGCCCTGGTTGGCGGCGTTGACGAGTCCGTCATTTCGCGGGAATATTATATGAAGAAATACGACGCCTTTTATCATGACGTTAAAATGGTCGAGGGAAGCAGCTGGCTCTATCTCACGGCCGATGCCTCAGGGGCCCTGGGAAAAATAAATGACGTACAAACATTTAACGACCGGGACAAAGCCATTGAATGGACAATGAATAGGGCGGGGAGCCGCTTCACCATGGCCTTCGGGATACTCATGACGCCGCATGAAAAGGAAACATGGAAGGAAGCGTGTTCCCCCGAAGCGGAGCTTGATTATATTGGCACAAGCGGCTTTTATGATACCGCGGCTTCCTTCGCGGTGAGCGCCTTCTTTGCGTCAGGCTCAGGAAAAAAATTGGTCCATGTGAATAGAAATACCCAGGAGCAATATGTGGTTCTTGCTTGCGAGAAGTATTGAAATTCGATTATCGTTTTATTCAAGCAGGTTGTCATCGCAAACGCAGCGAAGCAATCTTGTACATGCCTGGATTGAATGCTATACTAATTAAAAGCATTATTGCTTCGTCGCTATACTCCTCGCAATGACTGGTTTATTATCATTTCCATTTAATTTTTTTCAACATACGATAGACTTCTTTTTCCTTCTGCGCGCATTCGCGATATAACCCGGCCGCCGCATTCAGATCAACCGTGCTGTCCTGGCGCTGAATGAATTTCGCGCACGATGCGGCCGCCCTCCGCCAGGTGTCCCCGATCTGAACCATTTGCTTGGACGCATCCAGGAGCTCCGGTATCTTCAGAATATCATAGGCCTCCTTGAGAAAAGCGGCGTACATGTACCGGAACCCTCCGCCTCCGGTACCAATCTCTTCCTGAAATAAAAAGACATTGCTCATGAATGAACGAATATACTTTACATCTCTTTTTTTCGGGAGCTTACCGACGGTTCTCGCAAAGGTTTTAATGCCCAGCACGCCGTAATAAGGAAACGTCGGCTGCAGCATCATGGTCGCGACGCGTTTCACTCCCTTTTGTATCGCCTTCCGGTAGTCCACTTTTTCCGGAAGCCGCACGGGATAGAAGATGAACCCCTTCGGCGCATTGGGACCCTCGGCAAAGCGCGCCTTCTGTAGATCTTCGCTGCTGATGCGCGTGGGATGGTCATATAGGGGGTCGCTGACGAGATAGTCGCCGCCGTCCTTCCCGTGAATGATGGTCATGTGGCCGTTGAAGGGGATGCGGAACTCCCCCAGAAAATAGGGAAGGTGCTCCACCGACGCCTGTATCCCGACTGCCCTCCCCTCCGACAGGAGCCGGTCCAGCTCGTCCATGGCTTCCTGCTGATCGTTGTAGGTCTTGATGCAGAACCTGATGCCCAGGCGCTTCTGCACGCCTTTTACTATGCTCTGGGGCAGCATCCTGAAGGCGATAAGCGGCTTTCCCCAGACCTTGATGAAGGGCAGGAAGACGAAGCCGATATTGCTCGAGATACCCAGCGCCATCGGTTCCGATAATTCAAAACCGAAATTCCTCACCAGAGAGGAGACGGAAGCCGATTCGCAGTGTCCCCCCTGGTAGTTGATGTATTCCGTTTGCGGTGATTTTTGTTCCATTATAATGTACTCTTGAATTTTTTTATGGTTTCAACATCCGTAATCAAAACACGGGCATATCGTTCGAGCATCTCATCGCTCAGTTTCTCAAATCCCATCGGCGTCAGATGCTTTTTAACCTTCCTTTTGGATATCCCCATGAACTGGGCCAGTCCGTCAACATCCTGAATGGCATGATACATGAAGTATTCCAGCGGCGAAGACTGGTTGTTCCTGATCCTCTCCTTCGCCTGTTCCGCAAGCTCCATGAATTCTTCATGAATGTTCAGATGCGCGTAATACCCGGGGTCCCATCCGGTTGACCGGACCTTCACGAAATCTCCCTCGTCATTAACGGCATAATGCACCAGGGTCGACTTTATCATTCTTTTTCCCTCTTGGGGAACTTCCTTTTCTTTCATAGCGACATCCTGTAAAATGATTAAACAGACTTATTGCAAAATAATATTTTGTCAACAAATAATACCGAAACTCAATATCTGCAGATGTCCCTTCTTATTAGAGACCCCTTTAACACAAAAAGACTCGCCAGGGACCTTGAAATATCATTTTTTTTGTGGTTGATTTATTTCAAATTTCCATTCATGTTTGGGTTATACTTTCTGATGGAGGGACTATGAGAGGTAAATTTATGCGGAATGTAATAGGTAACAGCATAACAACGCTCTGTATTCTGCTCCTTTTCGGCTGCGACCACACGGCCGTGGGACCTGCCGGTCCTGATGGCAAGCGTTTGACCTGGGACATGATGAATACAGAACAGCGCACGGTGCATATGAAAAATGTCGTGATGCCGCGCGCGGCTGAAGTGTTCCGGTCCTGGCGCCCGAAGAAATATGCCGTTGTGAGCTGCAGCCTGTGTCACGGCCGCGGAACAGCAACCGGAAATTTCAATATGCCCACCGGGCATCTTCCGCGACTCAGTGGCGATTGGACACTGGGGCCCGAGTTTAAAAAATACCCGGAGACAACGAGGCTGAAACTTGACCGGTTGGTCCCCTTGATGGCCAAAGCCCTGGGGAAGAAGTCCTTCAGCATTACAACCCGGCGTGGATTCGGATGCTATTCCTGCCACCTGGGCCCGGAAGGACCGCTGTTCGGGAACTGACCTTTCCACCGGCTTGTGAATGCCGTATAATCGACGGCACGGATGTTGTTCTCATCAGTTCCTGGTTCCGGGGCCGGTACCCGTGCATGTCTTTCTTGTCACGATTCCCGTTTCCCTTCACCCCGGGCGATGAGCTCCGCGAGGATGACTCCGGAAGAGAGACTCAACCGGCAGCGCGCCGAGTCGGCGACCGCTAGTTAGTTGGAAAGTATGCCGTCCATACCAGGGCGTCGAGAAGGGCGGTCTGCACGCAGAACGCTGCGCACCCGATCACCGCGAGGCGGTGCGCCCACACCGGCTCGGCCGGCTGAACCGCGATGAGGGAACCCAGGATCAGCAGTGACGCTATGCCGGTAATTCCCAACACGACGCGGATCCCTATCCAGGTCATGAGCGATGGATTCCCGATCATGACGAACGTAAGCGGCATCCAGAGCGCCGAGGGTACAAGGACCAGGGCATAGAGCCAGGGGAAAAGACCGTATGAAAAATGACCGGCGATCGTGACCCCGTCCGGGTTCAGGCGGAACAAGATAAAATACGTAAAGGCAAGGTATCCAGCCGCCGCGGTGAACATCGATATGGTGTATACGGGCATGATAGCGCGGGGAACTTCGCCCCAGAGGGCGCCGCGTGCTTCAGGGTGGTTCATGATGCCGATCACATAGCTGCCAAGCACGGCAGCACCGCCGACCAGATTTATCAGCAACAGGTAGAGCTTGTGCGGATGCATGTTCATAGGTTTCTCCCGGATTTAGTGCTCTCCAATTAAAAAGTATACTATTCGTTATATCAATCTAATATACAACAATATCTGCCCTTCGTGTATAGCCCAAAAAAATTATTAATTACTGCATAATACTCTTGATCACTCCCCGTAACACGTTGACATTTATAAATAAGATGTATATCTTTATCACATGAAAAACAAACGCATAAAGAATCCGCTCACAATAATTGCATCGTCCGTGCTGGTGCTCGCCGGGTGCAGCGCTGCGCCCCCCACGATCGGGACCGTGCCCTCCGTGGACATCAAGCGTTTCATGGGCGACTGGTACGTGATCGCGAACATACCGACCTTTCTGGAAAAGGAGGCCCACAACGCGATCGAATCCTACAAACTCGATGCCGACGGCACGATCGCGACGACCTTCACCTTCCGCAAGGGCGGTTTCAACGGCCCGGTCAAGACCTATCATCCGCGCGGCTTTATCCGCGACACCGGGTCAAACTCGGTATGGGACATGCAGTTCCTCTGGCCCTTCAAGTCCGAGTTCCTGATAATCTACCTGAAGGAAGACTACTCGGTTACGGTGATCGGCCGCAGCAAGCTCGATTATATCTGGATCATGGCCCGCACACCCTCGATCCCCGGGGCCGATTACCAGAAGATACTCACCCTTCTGGACGGTGCGGGATATGACACGGGAAAAATCCGGAAAGTTCCTCAAAAATGGGGGGCGCCCTGATTCATCCCGGTTCGCACAACGATAATAACGCCCCTCCTTAGGCGCAGACAAGCCCTTGCCGTGATTTTGGAGCATAAAGGCAGCGCGGTAGCCCGCCGCTCCCATGATGAAGGGGCCGCAAGGTTCGGTTGTTAATGCCAGAAATTTTTACTGCACAATCAGAAGGCGTAGAGGCGCTGGCCGGCTATGATCATGACACCCTGTCTGAAATCGATATCCTTTCCCCTGCCGGCGACTCCGCAGCCGCCCATTTCCACGAAAAAGGTCCAGTGCTTCATGACATAGATTTCAATGGCACCGAAGAAACGTGAGGCAAAAAATGGGCCGCGTTTGCGCGTGATGTCGTACACGATGCCGCCCGTGACGCCGATGTAGAGCCTGCTCTGAAGGTAGATGGGAGTCTTCCACATGATCCCCGCGGACGGCATAACTGCGGTACTCCAGTGACGCGAGGTCGTCATGCCGGTTGATGATTGACGGAAATAATACTGGTTGGTAATGACCGGCGCGTCGAGGCGGATGGCGAAGCCTTTATCCAGGTAGATATGAAAATCGAGACCGTACATCGGGTCTTCATTATACAGGCCCACGGGGATCCCGATACCGAACCGTTGATTATAGCTCGGCTCTTCACCCGGTTTGATCGGCTGTGCCACGGCGGCTGAAGCTGCTGTAATGAAGAGAAATAAAAGCAATGCATTCACACGGAAAACCATACTGTTACCTCCTCATTGAAAAGGAATTTGTTCAAATGAGCCCTAATCATTGACCGCATACCGCACCAATGTTGTCTTGATCATTCTTCTCCCGTCTCAAGGAACTTTTTTGACTTTCATACCTGCAATCTGGTAAAGTATACAGTATCCTCATTACAAAATATGCTTTTGTCAACAAAAAATCCCGTGGTAACAACTCAAGGACTACCCGGATTCACTCCCCTACCGCTCTATGGCGCATGTCAAAGAATTGATGGAAAGGATTCACGTCAGGCACAGGGAAACAAAAGAAGTTGATGATTTCTCAGTCGCGGTAATCGAAAAAAAGCGTCACAGGCTTTCGCCGAAGGCCTTCCGGATCAGGTCGCGCCGCCGCGGCCGGTAGGTCCCCAGGGCCATCTCCCGCTCAGCGACCTTCTTGATGAGCTTGTACATTTTCACCTGCTGCGGCTCGTCCCGGTAGAACCTCTCCCAGGCGAAATAGTAAAGCTCTTGGAGGCGTTCCGGGTTCATCAGCTTCGGCTGGTACACCACCTTGCCGGCGTTGTAGTCGTTCCAGTCATGGCTGATAAGCCGCTTCTGCTTACGCATGTCGTCGTAGGCCTTCGTGTGCGGGAAGGGCGTGAGAACCGTGAATTCCGCCAGGTCCAGGTCGATCTCCAGGAGGAAATCGATGAAACGCTTGATGTATTCCTCGTCGTGATTATCCATGCCGAGCAGGATGGTCCCCTCCACCGCTATGTCGTGATCATGGTAGCGCTTGATGCGTTTCTTGATGAAATCGGACGTGTCGAACACGGCCTGGTACACGTACCAGGCGCCGGCCTGGCGCGCCAGATCGAGGACTTCCGGCTTGTCCTCGATGGTGTGGCTGCACCAGTTCTTCTTAAGGGGAATCATCTCGCGGAAGAGGTCCATCTCCCACTGCGTGTCCTGGGCCAGGGAGTTGTCCACCACGAAGAGGCGGTTGTTGTCCGTCAGGGCTATCTCTTCAATGGCCCTGTCGATGGGGCGCGGCCGGAACTTCCTGCCGCCGAGATAGGCCACCGCGCAGGGGTAGCAGTTGAAGCGGCACCCGCGCGAGGCGTGGACCAGGTCCACCATCTGCACACCCTTGTAGTAGTAGAGGTCACGCTTGTAGATGCTCCGCCGCGCCGGCCCCACGCTCTCGATGGGGGGCAGGTCCGCGAGGTAATTATACACTTGCTTCAGGCTGCCCTTGTTGAAATCAGCGAAGACCTCCTCCATGCGGCCCTCGGCCTCTCCCAGGAACACGGCATCGGCATGCTCCAGGGTCTCCTCGGCGTGGAGCATGGTTGATATGCCGCCGAAGATGACCTTCTTCCCTCGGCGACGGTACTCGTCCGCGATCTCCCATCCGCGCTTTACCTGGGTGGTGAGCATCATCGAGATACCCACGAAGTCGACCGGGTCGTCGTAACTGAAGCGTTCAAGGTTTTCATCAATGAATTCGACATCGACATAATCCGGCAGGGCCGCGGCCATCACCGCCGGGCCATGGGGAGGCAGGTTGAAGGTCGTCTGCTCCGGGAGTTTCTCCCAGCGGGGATAGATAAGCCTGAATTTCATAGAGTGCTCCTCGCGCAGGCCAAAACTTCTCTATAGAAGCGGTACCTGTCAAGCATTTAAAGGATTTTACAGGGCGTTCGCTTCCCGGATGAAAGCATGATTGTCATGATCTTAACGGTTACCCTGTTTCATTAAATATTTGACGCTATTTTTTTTATTGAATATTATAGCGGTTATGTATATGTTTAAACCGTCATCAAAATTGTTGCGATTACACTCCAGGAGTTCACCTGAATGCCCGGCACAACGGGGAAAACAATTCTACTCGTCGATGATGAAGCCATCATCGCCATGGGCGAGGCCCGGATGCTGGAAAAGCATGGCTATGCCGTTCTCACCGCCTATTCCGGGGAACAAGCCATTGAAACCGTGACGAAAGAATCCGGCATTGACCTTATATTAATGGATATTGACCTCGGCAGGGGCATGGACGGAACCCAGGCCGCCGAGACCATATTGAAAACCGTGGACATTCCCGTGCTCTTTCTCTCAAGCCATACCGAGCCCGAGGTGGTTGATAAAACGGAAAGAATAACCTCACACGGCTACGTGGTCAAGAATTCCGGGGAAACGGTCCTTCTCGCCTCCATCAGGATGGCCTTCAAGCTCCATAAAGCGCACAAGGAACTGAGTAAACGCGAAGAGGACCTCAGCAAGAGCGAACGGAAGCTGAACTTCATCTTCGAGAACACCCCGAACGCCATAACCATCACCGAAATGGAAACAGGCACCGTCATCGAGGCCAATAAAGGCGTAGAATGGACCGGCTGGACCAGGGATGAAATCATAGGAAAGAGCCCGCGGCTGCTGCAGAGCTGGGTCAATCCTGATGAGGGCGAGAAAATCAGGGATATCATCAGGGCTGAAGGGAAACTGAGCAATCACCGGGTCGATTTTTATAAAAAAGACGGCTCCATCGCCCATGCCCTCATGAGCTCTGTCTTTATACGGATTAACGGCAAGCAGTGCCTTCTGACGGTTTCAAACGACATCACCAGGCTCAGCGAATCGGAGGTGGAACTGTTGCACGAGCGCAACTTCAGCCAGGCTGCGCTGGACAGCCTGCCCGGATTGTTCTACCTTGTCGACAGTCAGGGCAGGTATGTCCGCTGGAACAAAAATTTCGCCGCGGCCACCGGTTATACCGACGAGGAGATACGGACGATGGTGCCGCAGGATTTCTTCAGGGAACCTGACCGAAGCGTTGTCGCGAAAAAAATGGAGGAGGTCTTTAACACCGGGGAAACGGAATTCGAGGCGAATGTCTGCAGCAAAAACGGAGACGTGCGGCCGTATCTCATTACCGGCAAATTATTTAATTTCGAGAACAGACAATGCCTGGCGGGCATGGCCATCGACATCACCGACCGCAAGCGCGCCGAAGACGCCTTCAAAAAAAGCAACGAGCGTTTCAGCGACCTGGTCCGGTACCTGCCGGAAACGGTGTATGAATCAGACCGGCAGGGCATTATCACCTTTATCAACCAGGCCGGCCTTGACCGCTTCGGCTACACCCGGGAGGACATCAACAGAGGATTGAATGTGATCAATATCATCGCCCCGCAGGACCGGAAGCGGGCTGTCGAGAACATCGATAAAACCATGCGGGGGGAGAGGCTCGGCATCAACCAATACCTGGCCCTGAAAAAGGACGGAACCACCTTCCCCATGCTGGTCCATTCATCCGCAATCATCCGGGACGGACACCCGGAAGGACTGCGGGGATTCCTGGTGGACATCACGGAACGCAAGCAGGCCGAGCAGGCATTGCTCGAGATCGAAAGCAGATACCGCAGCGTCATCAATTCCATCCCCATCGGGATTCACATATACCGCCTCGAAACGGACGGCCGCCTGATATTTGAGGGTGCCAATCCCGCGGCGGACAAAATCCTCGGAGTTGATAACAGCGTTTTCATTGACAAGACAATTGAGGAAGCCTTCCCAGCCCTGACCGCCACAGAAACCCCCCGTCGCTATCGTGAAACCGCAGAAAAGGGCATCCCCTGGCATACAGAAGAGATCGACTATGATGAAAATTCGATACGGGGGGCCTTTGATGTTCACGCGTTCCAGATCGGGGACCGGCGCATGGCCGCCGCTTTCATCGACATCACCGAACGAAAACGGGCCGACATGGCGCTGCAGGAAAGCCAGCAGCTCCTGAATACCGTATACGAGAATGTCGGCGCCTACATATTCATGAAAGACACCGCGTACCGGTATACCTACGCAAACAAGAAATGCTGTGAACTCTTCGGCCGGGACATATCGGAAATCATTGGTAGACCCGATGATTCGTTTTTTTCCGCCGATTCCATTCCGGAAATATTGAAAAGCGACAGCCGCGTCATCGAGCACGGCGAAACGGTATCACGGGAAGAGACGAACCTAGCCTCACCCGAAGGCACTGACCGCCGCACCTACTGGACCGTTAAGATCCCCCTCCGCGACTCAGCCGGCGCAATATACGGCCTGTGCGGCATTTCAACGGACATAACCAAGCTCAAGCGGGCGGAGGAAGCGCTGCGGGAAAGTGAAGACCGGTGGCAGTTCGCCCTCGAGGGCGCCGGCGACGGCATATGGGACTGGAACGCCGAAACCAACAGGGTCTATTTTTCGCGCCAATGGAAAACCATGCTCGGGTATGGAGACAATGATATCGGGGACACCCTTGACGAATGGGAAAGCCGCCTTCACCCCGATGATCATGACCGCGTCCTGGCGGAAATCAACAAACACTTTGACGGAAAAACGCCGGTCTACATCAGCGAACAGCGGATCAGATGCAGGAACGGCGAATACAAATGGATCCTGGACCGCGGCAAGGTCATCAGCCGTACCCCGGAGGGCAAACCCCTCCGTGTTATCGGCACCCATACCGATATTTCGGAGCTCAAGAGAAATGAAGAGGCCCTCGGGAAGGCCATAGCCGAGAAAGAGGCCCTTCTCAGGGAACTGCAGCACCGCATGAAAAACAGCCTCGCCATGATAACCGGCATCATCAACCTGGAAATGAACCGCCTCAATGACACGGGACTGCGCGACATTCTTGATAATATCAAGGGCAGGATCGAATCCCTCTCGAATCTCTACTCTCTTCTCTTCCAGTCCGATACGGTACGAGAGGTGGAACTCGGCGTGTACATGCAATCCATTGTGGAACTGCTCAGCGGATCCTACGCGTCCGGGAAACGCAACATCCAGATTGAACAGCATTATGATCCCCTGAGGGTAACCGCGAAAAATGCCGCGGCCTGGGGCCTCATCGTTAATGAACTGTTGACGAATTCTTTCAAGTACGCATTCCCGCAGGACCGGACCGGCATCATACGGATTAAACTGATGAAGCAGGGAGACGAAATCATTCTTACCGTAGCGGACAACGGCAAAGGCCTGCCGAAGGATTTTGACATCGGGAATCCGCCGGGTCTGGGACTGCTGCTGGTGAAGACCCTGACGCAGCAGCTTAAAGGTTCACTCGCGTTTGAACGGGGGCGGGCTAATATTTTTTCGATACGGGTTCCCGGATCTTCCACCGGATGACTGAACACGGCACGAATATGTTCTGGCATCACCCTTGTATCCGGTACTTCGTCTTCGCCGCGGCAGTGGGCCTGGATCACTGGCGCACTTTTTCCGCTTCGATAAGGTCCAGGCGGAGCGAATAGCCCACCATGCCGGCCGAATCAAGCTCGATGCGTTCCGGCATCCCGTCGGGACGGCTCTTCATAAACCGCACTGTACGCAGGAGCCTTGAAGACCTGTCATACGCCCGCAGCTCAATGGTCCCGCCTTCTTTCATTATGACATACAGATCGCCGTCTTCCGACCGGTACCGGCAGGCGCGGCTCCCGTCGGCAAGCATTCCCGCCGTGTCGGCAGTCCCCGGCGGACTGAAAAGCATGAGCCTGATGTCCCGGATCATGCCCATCACCATCTCCGGCCGGGCAAAGGGACCTAGACCCCGGTTAATGACCAGTTTCGCGTCATATTCAGCGTCAAGCAGCACCAGGCCTTCGATCGCCATGAGGATGCAGCGGAGCTTTCCCGTGTCCGGCGAGGCGAGGGATATGCCGATCATGTCGGCCTTTGAACCGCCGGGGAACGTTCCCTGGATGGAATGCACCAGGCGCCAGTTCCCTTTCAGAAAGGGCGCCCTGCTCTTCCGGACCAGATCAGCCGCCTCCCGCGTATCGGCGGGCGTAATCCGGGGAAGGCCGGCGCAGGAAAGGATACAGGCGCAGGAGATGATGAAGGCGGCGGCTCTCATCACAGGCCCCTGAAACGGGAATCGGGCAGCTTCGCGTTCATCTTCACCTTCATGAAATCGATCACCGTGTAGGATTTTTCATTCTCATAAATGCGCACGGACTGGATCACGCCGGGCGTGGAGGAAAGCTTCAGCTCGATGCGCTGGATGATCTCGGCCATCGATTTTTCCTTCGGCGTGAGCACGATGATCCTGCCCGGCCTGAGCTCCGGCTTAAAGCCGGGGTTCGCGTCGAAATTGCCCCGCATCCACATGATTATCTCCTGCAGCACTATCTGCATCGACTGCAGACCCGCCGAGGAATCCCTGGTGACAGTGTCCCCCTTCTTTATGTAGCGTGTGACGGTCCCCTCATGCATCAGCAATATGCTGTTTACGGGCGACACGTATTCCCAGCGCAGCGACCGCGGTACCTGGAAATAAAGCCTTCCCCTGGAGACCAGCGGCTTTGACAGGATCGCCATATGCTTTTTCTGCACGAAATCCGCCTGCACGGAGGTTATGTCCTTTGCCGTTTTCCTGATCTGGTCCCAGGAATCGCCCCAGGAGATGAAGGAGAAGGCGAGGAAGAGGATAACCGGATATTTAACGCTATTATTCATTTGTATTTACCATTCTATTTTTTAAGATCACCTGTCCCAAGGGGACCTCACCCGCGCTCTGCGTGCCCTCTCCGCTTTAAACCTCACCCCCTACCCCCCTCTCCTTGATAAGGCGAGGGGGAATGCCGATTCCTCCCCCTCTCCATTTTATGGAGAGGGGGACTGAGGGGGTGAGGTCATACAGGGACAGGGACCTATTACATCATCCCGCCGTTGACCGATATCACCTGCCCGGTTATGTACGACGCGTCATCGGAACAGAGAAAGCGGACCACCTTCGCGACCTCTTCCGGCTTTCCAATCCTTCCCATAGGGATAATATTTTTTATGAATTCGACAGGAGCTTCTTTGATCATGTCGGTTTCGATAAGGCCCGGCGCCACGACGTTCACGCGGATCCCTTTCTTCGCGATCTCGGACGCGATGGAGCGGCTCGCCCCGATGAGGCCGGCCTTTGCCGCCGAATAATTCGCCTGGCCCTTGTTGCCGATGAGGCCGGCCACCGATGCAATGGAAACGACGGATCCCCTTTTTTGGCGGAGCATCTTCCTCAAGATGGGCTTCGTCATGTTGTAAAACCCCTTCAGGGTCGTTGCTATGACCGCGTCCCATTCTGTTTCGGACATCATGAGGAATAGGTTGTCGGCAGTGATGCCCGCGTTGTTCACAAGTATGTCGATAACCGGGAAGCGGCCCACTATGTCGTTGATGGCCTTCTCGGCTTCAGCGGAATCGGCGACATCGAATCTGACCGCCTCACCGTCGCCCCCGGCGTTTCGTATCATGGCGATGGTCTCTGCCGCTGCGTCATCGTTGGAGCGGTAATTGACGATCACGTAACAGCCGTCCCGCGCCAGCTCCACGGCAATGGCCTTGCCGATTCCCCTGCTTCCGCCGGTGACAATGGCTGTTTTCCTTCCCGATGGTTCGCTCATATCGATATTCCTCTGGTGGGATATTATTCTTTTACGGGACGGTAAACCTGGAGATTCATCTCGCCTATCAGCTCCGAGTCCACCCTGGCCCTTCCCGCAACCTCCGCGTAGGAGTCGTCTCTCCTGTTTTCTTCAATCGTGATCAGCACTCTGGTGTTTACCGGGATCCGATCCCGGTAAAACTCGGCTTTCTTTATTCCCACGATCCATCCCGTCTGCCCGGACGGATTTTTACTGTGAACCTCCTGCCACCCGATGTTCACGCCGGCGGTTTGTGCCACCAGTTCTATCAGTATGATCGGACTGACGCTTCCATCCTCGCACAGGGGCCAGTCCGACAGGACGGTCGAAGCCGTAACGCACCGGTTCCCGCCGACCTCGACGATTTCCTGGACAAGCTTCATGCTGCCGCGATGGGGGATCATCTGTTCAATCTCGTACATGGCGAAACATCCCTTCTGTCAATGGTACAGTACCGTACCGCCACCATCGGGATGATGTCAATAAAAATATCTTGACATACCGCTGATAAAAAGTTGTATTCAACGGCGTTTGACCGGAAAAAACGAGAGGGCATACATGGAACAGCTGATAAATGAACTCAAAGAAAAAATAATCGAAACACTGGACCTGATCGATGTCACGCCGGACGATTTCAAGGAAAACGATCCCCTTGTGGGCGGCAAGCTCGGCATCGACTCCATAGACATACTGGAGCTTGCCATGATGATCGACAAGGAATACGGCATGAAGATAGACAACAAAGAACTGGGTCAGAAGGTTTTCTCCACGCTCAGGACCCTCGCTGAATACATTCACAACAATCGCAAGGGGTAACATTATTGAAGGGCATCCGTGTTTTTATTACCGGGACGGGCGTCATGAGTTCCCTCGGGAGCGGCGTGCAGGAGCATTACGAGTCCCTCAAAAAAAACCGTTCCGGTATAAAGCCGCTCACCCTCTTCCCCCTGTCGGAAGGAAACCGCCACCCTGCCGGTGAAATAACAGGTTTCGAATGGGACGACGATGTTCCGAGGACCCACGCACTGGCCCTGGCCGCGGCGCGCGAAGCGCTGTCGGGAAAAGATACTGCTCCCGATGCGATAATCATCGGCACTACCACCGGCGGCATGGCGCTGACCGAGGATCTTCTCAGGAAAGGGGAAAAGCAGCCGGACCTCTACCGGTATCATTCAACGTCATCAGTGGCCGAATACTGCGCCGCCGCCCTCCGCTGCAGGGGGCTCATCATTACCGTGACCACCGCCTGCTCTTCAGGAACCGCCGCGATCAAGCTGGCCCTGGAACTGATACGAGCCGGTACGGCCTGCCGCGTCCTTGCCGGCGGCGCCGACTCTCTCTGCCGCCTCACCTATTACGGATTCAATTCCCTCCAGCTTCTTGACCCCGATGGTTCGCGGCCCCTAGACCGCTCGCGCCGCGGCATGACCGTGTCCGAGGGTTCAGCCATGCTCCTCCTCGAAGCGGCCCCGGACAGGCCTGACGGCGCCATTGCCGAGGTCCTGGGAGGAGGCCTGAGCTGCGACGCCCATCACCCGGCTACCCCCCACCCCGAAGGGGCGGGGGCCCTGGCGGCCATGCGCCGCGCCATAGACGACGCCGGGATATCCGCGGCCGCTATCGATTACATCAATCTCCACGGAACCGGGACAAAAGACAATGACCTCTCGGAAGCCCTGGCCATACGCGCGCTTTTTGGCGGATCGGCCCCACCCCTCTCATCGATAAAAGGGGCGACGGGGCATTCCCTCGCTGCCGCGGGCGCCATTGAAGCTGTCGTCTGCTCCCTCGGCATTCGCGAAGGATTTATCCCCGCCAATACCGGCTGTACCGATCCCGATCCCGACCTGCATATCATTCCCGTGCTCGAACCGGCGATACAAAAAATTAATACCGTCCTTTCCAATTCCTTCGGCTTTGGCGGCAACAATGCCTGCCTGGTGCTGGGAGAACCGGCCCCGGGCCGGTCGGGCGCGACGCGGAATTCTGCCGGGGCCCTCGAGGTCCTTGCCGGCGCCTGCGTGACCGGCGCCGGAGACCTGGCGCAGACGATTGCTTTTCTTCAGGAAGGGAAGCCGTGCGGCGGGATACTTCCCCTTGCCGATATATCAAAAAATCTGCCGCCCCGGGAGGTGCGCCGTCTCAAGCGCCTGCCCCGCCTGGCACTGGCCCTGGCCATTGACGCCCGCGACAGCGCGGCCCAGGACCCGGCATGCGTTTTTTTCGGGACCGCCTGGGGTCCCCTGTCGGAAACCCGGGATTTCCTGACAAAACTTTTCGAGTCCGATGAGCAGTTCACCAGCCCCACCGATTTCGTGGGATCAGTCCATAACGCCCCGGCCGGCCAGGTGGCCATCTGGCTGAAAGCCACCGGCGCGAACATTACCGCCACCGGCGGCGACTACTCCTTTGAGCAGGCCCTGTTCGCCGCGTCCCTGGCGGCCGTCAGCGGAGAGACCATGCTGGTCATGGGCGCCGACGAACACCATGACGAGTTGTCGCCCCTCTTTGACGGTTCGGTCCGTGCGGCCGCTACGCCATCAGATGGAGGCGGCGCCCTCTTCCTTAAAAAAACAGAAAAGCCGGCCGGCGTGCTGATAACCCCGCTCTTTTTCGAAAACTTCATCACCAGCCCCGGCGCGGTCGCCTCGCTGGTGCAAACCCTGGGCGGGGCGGAACAGATACAGGCGCGCTATGCCGCGGTCTTTGCCGGCATGCCCGGCGCCGCGCGTGAATCATGCCGGCAGCAGCTCGACGCGTTCATAAATGCGTCAAACTTTACCGGCCCGGTCATTGATTACCGCTCCCTCCTCGGGGAATTCGGAACCGTCACCGCGGCAGCGGCGGCGGTTGCGGCGCGGTACGCAAAAGACGGGATATTGCCGGCGTTCCTCGCGTCCGGCACTGCCCTTCCGCTCGGGGGGAAACGCCTGCTTATGCTGGGCCTCGGCGCCTGCGTGACCGCCGTTGAAATTATCGCATAATACCATCTATGAAGATACTGCTCATATCAGCCAATACCGTGAGGGTGCCCTATTACATTTTTCCCCTGGGGCTCGACTATGTCGCCGGCGCGCTGCCTGACAGGCACACCGTCAGGATCACGGACATCAATCTCAATAAAAGCACGGCGCCCCTCCTTGACCTTATCCGCGACTTTGGCCCTGATGCGATCGGCCTGTCTCTCCGCAATATTGATAATACCGACGTGCAGGACAGCAGGGGCTTCGTCCAGTCGTACCGGAACCTGATAACGGAGATAAGGAACGTCTCCCGGGCCCCGGTCATTCTCGGCGGCAGCGGCTTCACTATCTTTCCGCGGCAGCTGATGGCGGAACTCAAGGCCGATTACGGTATCATCGGGGAAGGCGAACGGCTCCCCCTCCTCCTTGACGCGATAGAAGCCGGGACCGACGCGTCCGGCATCCCCGGCGTTATTACCGGCTCGGGGCGCGAGGAAATTCCGCCTCCCCTGGATAAACCGTTCCGGAGGTCCTTCATCGGCGGAGAGATCGCGCAGTTTTATATTGCCCGGGGCGGGATACTCAACCTGCAGACCAAGCGCGGCTGTTCCTACAACTGCATCTACTGCACCTATCCCCATATCGAAGGCTCCGCCCTGCGGCCGGTGCCGGCCGAAGATGTCGCGGAGACCGCCCTCAAACTGGAAGGCATGGGCGGCAAATACTTTTTCATAACCGACTCGGCCTTCAACTGCGATTACGGCCACAGTGCCGATGTCGCGCGCGCCTTCAAAAAGAAAAAGGTCTCGATTCCCTGGGGCGCCTTTCTGGCCCCGACGAAACCGCCTGAGAATTACTACCGTCTCCTCCATGACGCCGGCATGACCCACGCGGAATTCGGGACCGAGTCCCTCTCCGACGCCATGCTTGCATCGTACCGGAAGCCCTTCAACGTGCAGGAGGTGCTCGCAACGCACCGGTCGGCCGTTGACGCCGGCCTTTACGTCGCCCACTATCTCCTCCTGGGCGGCCCCGGCGAAACAAGGGAAACCCTCGAGGAGACCCTCCGGAACGCCGGGAAGCTGGACAGAACGGTCCTCTTTTTTTTCTGCGGCATCAGGATCTACCCCCATACCATGCTTCATGAGATAGCCGTTCGGGAAGGGCAGATAGCGGAAACCGATGACCTGCTGGAACCGGTATTCTACCAATCACGGGACATCAGCAGCGATGAAATTTACCGCATTGTTGAACATCATGCCGGGGGACGCGAAAACTGGTTCATCGGCACCGACAGAAATACCACGCGCCTGGTGGCGCGCCTGCACAGGCAGGGACATACCGGCCCCCTCTGGGAGCACATGATACGATGAGAAAAGGCCCCACACTGGTTCCGCTGGCGCCGGCGCACCTCGTCTGCCTTGGCGCCTTCCAGGCCGCCGCCATTCTGGCCTTTATCGACATCAGGTGCGCCGCCATCCCGCTCGCCCTGTTCCTGGTCCTCTGCCTGGTCGCGCCCTTTCTTCCAGGGTTCGGTTTTTATCTTCCCATCGTGAGCCGCGGCCGCAGGGAGCGCCGCGCCGTCGCCCTGACGTTTGATGACGGGCCCGACCCGGCGACCACGACGGCCCTGCTCGGCCTCCTGTCAAAGCATGGCGTTCCGGCGGCATTTTTCCTGGCGGGAATACGCGCGGCCGAGCACCGGGACCTGGTGCGCGATATTCTTTCCCGCGGCCACGCCATCGGCAACCACTCGTACAGTCACTCTCCGATTCTCATGCTGAAGGGCACGGGCAGCCTCCGCGAGGAAGTTGCCGCAGCCCAGTCGCTCTTCGGCGAGTTCGGCATCAGACCCCTCGCCTTCAGGCCGCCGGTGGGGATAACAAATCCGCGTCTATGGCGCGTTCTCCTCGAGGCGGGAATGTACTGCGTGAACTTCAGCCTCCGCGCCCGCGACGCGGGGAACCGCCGCATCGGCGAACTCTCGCGTAAAATCCTTGCACGGGCAAAGCCGGGCGATATTATCCTGCTCCATGACGTCGCGCCGGGAAAAGGCTTTGACGCCGGCCTCTGGCTCAGGGAAATCGAGGCCATTATCATCGGCCTCAGGGAACGGGCCATCGACATCCTTCCCCTTTCGGAAATCATCAGGCGCCCCGTCATGATGAAGAGCGCCGCGGCCGTCACGTCCAATCCCGCAGCAGCCTTCTACGACGCCCTTGCCGGTTCCTATGACGGAGAACGGCGGCCGTCACCGGCCTTTGCCGGGGAGCTGGCACTCTTCAAGCGCAACTATCTCCCGCGGATATCGCCGGGCCACCGGGTCCTGGAGATCGGCGCCGGCACCGGGATCTACACCCTCCCCCTTGCCCGGCGGTGCCGGGAGATCACCGCGGTGGAACTATCCGGAAACATGACGGCAATGCTGCAGGAGAAGGCCGCGCGTGACGGGATATCCAACATCCTGTATATGAACCGCGATATAGCTGATTTTAAATCAGAAGAGAAGTATGACAGCGTCTGTTCATTTTCATCTTTTGAATATATCCAGGACCTGGAACCGCTCCTTGATCAGCTGTCGGGGTGCATCAAACCGGGCGGGACCATCTACTTCACCACCGCCAACCGGTCTTTTTTCAGGTTTTTCGTCCAGATCGGCAATGCGATGCGGCAGGGCCTGTGGCTCCATGCCCGCACGGCAGGGGCAGTCCGGAAAATGCTGGCTTCGGCGGGATTCACCGGGATACGGGTGTCAACCCATGTCATGAAATATGCCCCCCGGGGCGGTCTTCTTCTGGAGGCTTGGGCGGTAAAAAACGGCGGGTAACGGCAGCCTTTTTTTTCTTGACACTCTGTCAGGCTTTTATTGTAGTAATTACCTTATTAAAAATATACAGACCGCTGAATTCAATCGTGTTTTGCTGCATACTCTGTAGTAACGATTGATATCAGGAATGAGTATTACTGATTGATGAATAACAACTGGCATTTTTTGAAAAACCTGAAGGAGACCGACTCGCTCGAAATCTCTGCCGAAGCAACCCTGGAACCTGGATCTTTATGGTTTGACGGTCATTTCCCCGGCACACCGATACTTCCCGGAATTGCCCAGCTCGCACTGGCCTTCGACGCGATACAGGAGCACTCGAAAAGGAAAGGCAGTCCGGTGGCTCTGGTGAACATAACCAGGGTGCGCTTCAGGCAGTTTGTAAAACCGGGAGACACCATACAGGTAACGGCGGCGCCTGAAAAAGAAGACCCCGCACTGTACAAGTTCAGGGTGACCGTGGGGGGCCAGCTGGCCTGCAACGGATCCATGAAAACAGTGCCGGTCAATTGCTGATATATTTACAACCTTGCATTATCCAACTGAGGAGGAACACAGATGGCAGATAAAAAAATAATTCTTCGCGTGGCGGAAATTCTCATCGACGAATTGAAGCTTGAAGACGTTACGCCCGCGACCTTTGATCCCAACGTCGACCTGATCGACGAGCTGGGCATAGACAGCATGGACCTGACCACGGTGGTGCTGGTTCTTCAGGACGAATACGGCATATCCATCGACGAAGACGACTATCCTAAATTGAAGAACGTGAAATTAATCGCCGACTACATAGAAGAAAAGTTGAAGGAAAAATAAAGACTCAGTACATTCATACTACTACTCACTTAATGGAAACACCACATGAATGTTAAACACCAGAAAAAGCCTTCGACAGGAGCGGGAAAGGGTTCAATGAAATTCTCCGAGATCATCGCCGATCCGGTCGTCAGGGAGCGGTGGGAAAAGGTGCGCCGCTACTTTTTCCTGAGGGAATCCACCTATGACATGACCAACCGGTGCAACATCCGCTGCGACGGCTGCTATTATTTCGAAGGCGAAAAGCAGTTCGCCCGCGAAAACAGCAATCCGGACGACTGGCGCGCCCTCATGGAAGGGGAAAAAAAGCGGGGCATCACCTACGTCGTCCTCGCCGGCGCCGAACCGTCCCTGGTACCCGAACTGTGTCAGGCCTGTTATGACGTCATACCCCTGGGAAGCATCGCCTCGAACGGGTTCAAGCGGATACCGGAATCGGTGGGCTACAGGATACATATCTCGGTCTGGGGAAACGATGAATCCAGCCTGCGGATTCGCAACGCGAAGAACCTGCTTGCCAGGCAGATCGAAAACTACCGGAACGACCCGCGCGCGGTGTGGGTCTATACCTTCACGCGCGAAAATATAGACGAGATATTTGAAGTAATGGAGATGCTGTCGAAAAACGGCTGCCGGGCAACCTTTAACATGTTCTCGGCCCCGGTGGGCTACAACGGCAGGCTCCGACATGACACCGGAACCCTTACGCGGGTCAGGAAGGTCATGATGGACGCCCTGGCGAAATACCCGGACAACATCCTTTACTCGCCCTACAACGTGGTGGCGCACACCCACCGCCTGGGCCTCCATGACCTGTACGCCTGCTCGTATCCGCGGATGAACCCCTCCACCGATATCGGCCTCGGCAGGTCCTTCCGCCAGTACCGGGCGGACCTCTCCTGGGACCGGAGCGTGTCGTGTTGCGTGCCTGACACGGACTGCGTCGACTGCAGGCACTATGCCGCCGGCAGCGCTGTTGTCACGGCGCGGCTTTATCGCCACGCCACGGACCCGACGGCTTTCAAGGCATGGCTCGACTATGTCGACACCTATCTCGCGGTATGGGTCATGGGTTATCAAAAAGGAAAAAACCTGCTGGACCGGATAACGCCGCCGCCGGGCAACGAGTTGTAGGCGGTGAAACGATTGGCCGCCTCTGAACAGCCGCACCGGCACGAGGAAATCAAATGAGGAGAACGACATGAAAACCGTCAGTTCACTGCTTGATGCAGAATGGTATGAACGATACAAGCAGATATCACAGCTCAACATTCGGAGCTCCATATACGACGTAACCAACAACTGCAACCTGCGCTGCAAGGGATGCTTCTTTTTCTCTTCCGACGAGCATAAGAAATCCCCGGACGAGCCGGACATTAAAAAATGGGAGGCCTTCGTCGACAAGGAAAAGGAGCGGGGCGTGAACCTGGCCATCCTCATCGGCGGGGAACCGACGCTCTTTCTGGACCGCGTTGAGGCCTTCTACCGGCGCCTGCCCACCTACTGCGCCACCAACGGCATCATAAAGGTGCCGCGGGACCGTTTTCCCGACATGATGGTGGGCATTTCCCTCTGGGGCGACGAAGAGGACGAGAAGACACTGCGGGGCCGCGACGTATTCTCGATCTCCCGCAAAAACTACGAGGGCGATCAGTACACCTACTACCTTTACACAATAACGCCGAAACAGATCGGGAAGACCGAAACAATCATAAAAAAAATACGGGACGCGGGCCTGAAGGTGCACATGCAGCTCCTCTCCAACGACGAGGGCGTGGACGGCTTTTCCTGGAAGGAAGAAGAGCTTGCCATAATCAGGAAAGAAATGGACGAGATGCTGGACAAATACCCGGATACGGTAATCTCCTCGAAATATTATCACGAAATCATCACCACGGGGAAAATGCTGGGACGTCCCTTCGGCTGGATGGAGTGCCCCTCGGTGACAAAGCCCCTGGACAGGCGCAATCCCCAGCCGAAGCGCCTCATCGAGTTCATCCGCTGGGCCGCTGACCTGAAGACCATGCACCGCTGCTGTACCTCCGAGACCAGGGACTGCTCCACCTGCAAGGACGGCGCGGCCCACATGAGCTGGGTCATGGTGAACAAGCGGGCACACATGAGTTCGAGCAGGGATTTGCAGAACTAGATCGAGGTCTACGAGATGTTCGCGAAGCTGTACAAGTTCATACCGTGGTAGGAAACGCCCCCCGACCCCCCGAGGGGGCGTGGGGAAAACAATTATCGTTGACAACAATACTCTTTTCCTGCATTGAGCAATATTAATAATACACCAGTCTATGATCCTTGCCCCCTCAGGGGGACAGGGGGGTCAAAAGAAAATAAAGATGGATCCCAAACAACCGGTAATTCTCTCATACGACATGGTCTCCCCCCTGGGCGCCGACCTTGAGACCCAGTGGTCGCGCGCCGTTGCCGGTGAAAGCGGCATCGGCAAGCTTTCCCGTTTCCCCTATGATGAAGACTTCCCGGTCCAGATCGCGGGCCAGGTAAGCGATATCGATGTCGCCCCTTTCCCTTTTCTTGCCCCCAGGGAAATGGCCCACTGGACATCTCCGATATTCAAGCATGCCATGCTCGTCGTTCACCGGGCCCTGGCAAAGAGCGGATTAAAGATCACGCCGGAACTGGCCCCCCGGGTCGGCATCACCTTCAGCACCGCCGTTGGCGGACTCGACGCGGTCATCGCCGCCGACCGCCTCATGGTGAAGGATAATAAACTGCCGAATCCCTTCACTAACCCCAACTCCTGCATCAACATGGTGGGAGGCAAGGTCTCGATCCTGACCGGCGCCACCGGCCCCATCACGGCCACCATCACCGCCTGCGCCACCGGATCGACATCCATGATCATCGGGTCGATGTTCCTCAGGCAGGGGCTCGCCGACGTTGTCATCTGCGGCGCCGTGGATTTTCCCCTGGTGGAGCCAATCGTGGCGGGCTTCGCTACGATGAACGGCGCCTTCAAGCACAAAAAGGAAAAGCCGGAAGATCCCCGCTCCGCGAGCCGCCCCTTTTCAGCGGACCGGCGCGGTTTCGTCGTTTCCGAGGGAGCGGCGTGCGTTATCATCGCAACAAGGGAATTCGCCGACGCTCACGGGCTGAAATATGATCTTGCCATAGCCGGCTGGGGCATGACCTCTGACGCGTACCACTTCGTGGCTCCCAATCCTGAAACGGTGACGCGCTGCATCGCCGAAAGTATCGCATCTGCCGGGATTAAACCGGCGGATGTCGACGCGGTCAATGCCCACGGCACCTCCACCAGGATCGGCGACAAGGTGGAGTACGACGCGCTGACGAAAATTTTCGGCAGCGCCGTCCCCCCGGTATCGGCGAACAAATCCCAGCTCGGCCACGCCATGGGCGCCTCCAGCGGCATAGAGTCAGTCTTCGCCATGGAAGGGATGATGAAGGGCATGGTTCTTCCCACGATAAACTACCATGCGGACCCCGAACTGACGCTGGACTGCGTTCCCGAAGGCGCCCGCAGGCTCGAACAGGAATTCGTGCTGAAAAACGCCTTCGGCTTCGGCGGATGCAATTCATGCGTCATATTCCGCCGCGCACGGTAAAGGAGCGGCGCAGCGCAACATCTTGGACCGACACTTTACAAACACGCGATAAAGGCATTACCATGGTCTGCATTTCCGACATACATTTCGGGGCGAATTTATCCGCCCACATATCACGTTTCATTGAAACCGCCTGTGACCCGGTCCTGAATCCTGACAGGATCGTTATCATTGCCGGCGACATGACCCAGCACGCCAGCGAACCGGAATACCGGAAAGCGGCGGAACTGCTGCGCGTTCTCATCGGCGCGGGCATACGCGTCGTGCTCACGCCGGGAAACCATGATTTCGGCGACTGGATCGGGGAATACATTTACACGAACCGCAAAGCGAGGAGCCGCTACCGCTCGCTGACAGGACCGGTGTTCAGCCAGAAGGAAATCATCGCTGTCGAGGACTACGACTCCATCATGCGGTGCGGGAACAACATCTTCGTGGCCCTCAGGAGCACCCACCGCGGCAAGGCCCACTCCCTCGGCGTCATCGGCATAAACCGCATACGGAAAAAACAGGTGGAATGGGCGGCGTTGAAGCTCGAATCGATGGACACCGGGGGGGCGCTGCTCCACCTGGTGACGCACCGGAGCCTCTGGCGGGAGTCAGGTGACCGCCATGAAGGGATTTACCGGCCCGCCTACATTGAGCGGAACCTTCTGGAAAAATTCAAATTTCATTCAGTCATACACGGCCACAACCACCGCTATCTCTTCGCCTGCACGTCAACTCCCCGCCTGGGCGTCCCGGTTATGCGGCTGTCACTGCCCACCATATCCGATCGCAACAGGAAAAACCGGATCGGCTTCGTCAGGTGGGACGATCCCTACCGCGGGATCCCGGAGTTCGTCGCGTTATAATTGCTATCCGGCCCGTCCTCCGGGGCCCTGTGCGGCAGATGAATCAAGGCAGATCATGCAGATATCGTCCTTGAAGGTCTCACCTCCCCTGAACTTCACCAGTTCGGAGAACAAGGACTGGACGAATTCCCTGCTTGGCCGATTTCCATGTTTCAGCGCCAAATCCTCCAGGATCGACGAAAATTCGATGCGCGGATTTGAGATGTTTCTCGCCTCAACCAGTCCGTCGGTGAAGAATAACAGCTTGGCGTCAGCCGGAAGCACGTCACCCTTGTTCTTGTATGAATGGCGCAATTTCGACAGTTCCGCCGAGCTGAACACCGCCAGAGGGAGCGCGGTCACGTTCCTGAGGGTGCGCACCTTTTTGCCGGTTACGACCAGCGGCAGGAGATGACCGGCATTGGCATACACGATTTTCCGCGTGTGGTAATCATAGACGCCGTAAAAAGCGGTAATGTAATTTTCCCCGGTTTTGTCGTTCAGGAAATCGTTCAGGTGGTACAGCAGCTTTGCCGGGTCGTTTTTCAGCCTGTTTGATTCAAGAAGCAGCACCTTTATCATCGCGGTTATCAGGGCAGAGGGCATCCCGTGGCCGGATACGTCGCTGATGAAAATACCGATTTTGTGCGGTTCCCTGAACCTGATGAAATCAAAAAAATCGCCGCCCACTGCCTCCATCGGCTTGTAAAAGGAGAAAATGCCGTTTCTCGGCGATTCTCGCGGAACAAGCTGCTGCTGTATGATCCTGGTCATGCCCAATTCCGTAGTCATGGTTTCGTTCCTGTCGAGCAGTTCCTTCCGCTCCTCCTGTATCTTTTTCTGCTCGGCGGCGATCAACAACCTCTGCAGAAAGTCCTTACGCGAGTACGCCTCGATATAATAGTTGGCCAGCATCCCGATTATATTTGCGGATATGAAGAAAAAATTATTCCCGATCAGAGTATGGATCAGTTCCCGCGCCGACGATCCCTGCCTCCACGTTAACTCGCTTATAGAATACGCCGCGACCAGGATCCAGCCGGCCGCTGTCGCATACCTGAATCGCAGCCGCACGAGGGTATAACTCCAGATGAACACAAGCATAAGGCCGGCATAATAATACACCCTCGTTTCACTGTTGATGGTAATGATAATCATGGTCAGTATGCCAAAACCGGCCGCGAGAACAATGCCGCAGATAACCGGCTGGTTTATTTTTTTAAACACGGGCAGAAAGGAGGCTGCAAACGCGAGGATCATCGCCGGGCAGACAATGGCATACCTGACGATTAACAAGTTGTCCAGCAAAGGCGGGTTCAGCATATAGTCGAGCAGGCCGAAGGCCGCGTAAAGCACCAGCGCTACCAGCAGGGCTGACCGCATGGTGCCGATCGACCTCTGGAAATAGTCATCCTTGAACTGGGATTCCAGATCGCGTGAGAACGCAAAAGGGGTTCGTTTCAGGTAGCGATTTATTTTTTCTTCCAACTGATCCTTCATCCTCCCCGGTTATCATACAAGGTTATTACTAAGCTGCCGCATCAGTACTTTCATGCTTTTCAATTAGAATACCAGGAACAGGATAAATGATCAAGAAAATTATTTATTATATGGCAAACTCCTTCAATTGCCGCACTGGACCCGGGCCGTCACATCTTATCATCAATACCGTCAAGAAACAAGTCGCCGCTCACCTTCCGGTACGCACCTCTATGCCAAAAAAATGCAGGTCAAGTGCAATAACGCCGATCACGAAAAAAAGCAGCCCGAACAATCCCCGCCATACATTTATAATAACGCCTGTTAAAAAAGTCATTGACTACTTTTTTAAATATATTATACAATTCAATATTCATCCACAATGAAAATAGATATGATTCGAAACTGTGTCTCGCGCTCGCAGGGAAGCCCCTGCGGGAGGCATTTACGGGGCTCCGCCCCTTAATCCCGGAAAAAAAGAATTAGATTTGCAACAAGTCTAATATATAAATAATCACATATATGAATAATTACAATAGATACAATTCGCTTATTATTCGTTACATTCTTACATCACTACTAGCTTTCACAATCCCGCCATTGATTGCCTGCTCTAATAATCAGAGCGGGACCGACAGGGTGGCCATAACCAGCGTCAATGCCTTTTATACCGACGCGGACGCCGCCCATGGCATGAAGACACTGGAAACCACCATCCGCGTTACCATGTCCCACGGCAGCCATGAGAAATCGGACATCAAGTGCGTGACATGTCATCATAAATCCAACAATGATGAACGGATCAAGAAGTGCGCCTACTGCCACAAGGGTATTGAAGGGGCCAGGCACCTGCACACCTTCTGCATTACATGCCACAGGGAGAAGCATGACGGCCCGGTCCGCTGCAACGAATGCCACATTGAAAAGAAGGAGAAGCAGGTATACAAAGATATCGAAAAGATGTACGGCAAAACCTTTATCTTTGACAAGAAAAGCCACCGGGTCCATGAAGACGCCGCGGTGGAATGCAACGTGTGCCACCATGACGCAGGTAAGGAAAAAAACAAGAAAAAATGCGACGTCTGCCACGTGGGAAAATCAAGGATGGTCATTCTTCATTATTTCTGCAAAGACTGCCACAAGCAGCGGGGGGGGCCGGTAAAATGCCAGGAATGCCACGCCGGGGTCAAGTCCGAATACCAGAACGTGAAAGATGTCATTTCCCTTGAAAAAACGGGGCACCGCCTGCCGCTGATACAATTCAACCACAAGGCCCACGTGGAGGCCTACAACACCGAATGCGTGGACTGCCACCACCTGGGATCCATGAAAAAATGCTCCGCGTGCCACAAGAAAAAAGACGAGGGCGCCGTTATCAATCTCAAGGCGGCCTTCCACCAGCAATGCCATGAATGCCATCGCCGCACAGCGGGACCGCAGGGCTGCCACAGCTGTCACCGGGAGCGGAATTAGAAGGCAACCAGGAATCCAGGGGGGGGGCGGGTCATGAACCTGATGAAGCGAATAACAGATTGGGTTGCGAATATCAGCATCCGGAACAAGGTCAAATATGTCCTCCTGTCAGTCTGCATTCTCATCTCCCTTATATTCGTCGGTGTGAATTACCTGCTGACCGGTTCCTGGCTCCAGAACCTTGTTCTTGAAAATTACAGCGAAATCGCGACCAAGCAGTTCGAGTTCATCGAATACTGGATGGAGCGGCGCGCCGAGCATATTGAAAAACTGTCAAAGACGCCGATAATCGCCGAAACGGCCCTCCAACTAAACCGGGGAGGAGGTCTTAACCCGAACACCCGGGCAACAGTGAAAAAATATATCGACGAAGTGATGTACGACCAGGGCACCTATACGTGGATCATGCTTATCGACAGCAAGGGGAACATAGGCGTCTCCTCTGACAACCGGCAGGGCACCCTGGAGAAGGGCATGTTCAGCCAGATACCGAAACGGCATGACATACACCTGTTCCAGACATATATCGAAAACCGCAACGGCAAGAAGGCCATCATCCAGCCCGTAAGCTTCCCGGTATTCGCCGCAAACGGAACGCCGAACGGATACGTCATCTGCGCCATAAACATGAATGTCATGGACGATTCCCTGAGCATCATCAATCTCGGTAAAAACGGGAACGCCTTCATCATCGATGCGAGGGGAAAAGTGATATGCTCATCCCGGGATTACGAGTATAAAAAAACCTTCGGTGTGCTGAATGATTACTATATCGCCAACCTCGAGACGGGGCGTCAGGACGGTTTCATGCTGTTGAACCAGGATTCCCGGCAGCTCGTAAAAAGCGTGTCAGCATGTCTGGAGAGCGGGCATGCAGGCCATGACACGTACACGAACCATGAAGGGAGAACAGTAATCGGCATATGGAAATGGCTCAGCTATTTCCAGTGGATGTTCCTCATCGAAATTGAAAAGAGCGAAGCCTTCGCGGCAATTACGAAAACCATTATCATCTACCTCGCTGTCAGCGTGATCTTCATCGCCTTCTCTGTTTTCATCGCCATACTCCTTTCGCGGAACATCAACAGGTCCATGGGGGCTTTCATGGAATCCTTCGGCAAGGGCGCCCTGGGCGACCTGTCGATACGCTACCCGACCTCGGAAAAATCATACCTGCAGGTTTCTCAGAAGCACGGTGACGGCTATATCGAATACGACAGGAACAGGGGTTTCTGCTTTTTCGAGATCGGATCCATTGCGCGGCACATGGGCAGGGAAGTGTTATGCAAAAACATCGTTGAAAAAAAATATAAATCGTGCACCCAGTGCAGGGTCTACCGGTCCAACACGGAAAACGAGATGCACAGCCTGGGGGTCTGGTTTAACCTCTTCATCGCGAAAATCAACGAGGTCGTCAAAAACACGATGACGCTGTCGCATGAGCTCTTTTCGTCGTCCGACGAATTGTCCATAACCATAAGCGAATTTTCCGATAATGCCAACACGCAGGCATCATCGGCCGAGGAAATTATGGCCACGGTCGAGGAGCTCTCCTCCGGCTTCGAACATATTTCCGAACGGGTCAAGGAGGAGAACCTGAGCCTCAGGGCCATGATACACCGGGTTAACGAACTGACAGGGATCATCGATACGATGGGCGAGAAGGTAAGGAGCACGCAGATAAACACCGATGACTTCATGGGCAAGGCCAAACACGGCGAGCAGATGCTCAACGACATTGCCGTGGCCGATCCGGAGTGGGCCATCTGCAAGCTGCGCTATTTCAATCCCATCGGCGCGGACGAATCCGGCCTCATCGGCGAGGATCCGAACGGCATTCCGAACAACCTC
>CAZZHU010000003.1:0-6217 GCA_964654045.1 uncultured Leptospirales bacterium | reverse complement strand
CAACGACATGAACCAGTCGATGATGAAGATCAGCAGCAGCTCGAGCGAGGTGATGAGCATAATCCAGATAATCGACGGCATATCCGAGCAGATCAACCTCCTGGCGCTGAACGCGTCGATCGAAGCGGCGCGCGCCGGCGAGGCCGGCCGCGGCTTCGCGGTGGTCGCCGACGAGGTGTCAAAGCTGGCAGACCAGACCGCTTCGAGCCTCAAGCAAATCGATTCGCTCATCAAAGTGAACAACAGCGAGATAACAAAAGGTCTTCACAACGTACAGGACACCGTGGAGACCATCGCCGCCATCATTGACGGCTTTAATCTGATCAGCAGAATGATGAAAGAGATTTCGGACACCATGGAAGCCGAGTTAAACACGAAAGAAACCGTGGTGGATGAGATGGACAGCGTCAGGGAGAGGGCCGACGCCATAGAAAACGCGACCCACGAGCAGATGGTCGCCTCGGATGAAATCGTCAAGTCGGTCAGCATAATCAATGAAACGACCCAGCATATTGCGGCCCGGGCCGAGGAGCTGGCGGCCAACACGGAAAACATGCGGAACGAGGCGGACCTCCTCAACCAGAGCATCCGGTACTTTAAAAGCACCGGCCCGGAAAAATAGTCACGCGCGGGCAGCACCGCCGAAGGGCCTTTAAGCGGTTTCCGGCTGTTCCCCCGTTACCGGTCACCGGGATTACCCCGATGGCTTTTTTTCATCAAAGATAATTACTTTCCCCGTCCGGATAACCTCCGGATGGATCAGGTCCTTTTCCAGGAGATCCGAATAAACGCAGGTCATGTTCTTTCCGTGTTCCTTCGCGTAATAGAGCGCCCTGTCCGCGCATCCCACGAAGACCGGGGGGCTCTCATCACCGGTGATCTCGACGATACCGATGCTGACGGTGATCCTCCCCGTTTGCGGGAAACCGTAGTTCTCCACGCTGCCCCTGAACCTGTCGAACACCGAACGCGCCTGCGACGTGCTTTCAGCCTTCATCACGATTATGAATTCCTCTTTTCACCAAATAATATCTGCGGTGAATACGCGGCAGGTTCATTAAAATTTTAGTTGTTAAATATTCCCTCATTTCCTATTAATGACATGTTTTTTTGTAATAGACACCGCCCTGATGCTCGAATCCGGTCAGGTCGAATATTGAATGGTATATGAAAGCACCAAAAAACAGACGCGTATATGTTATCGGATACGGGGCGGCGACGCCCCTCGGGAGCACCTTCGAATCGTCGTGGGAGCGCGCCGCGCGGGGAGAGGCGGGGTTCAGGACAGTGACCCGCTGCCATGTCCAGACCGCGTGCAACGTGGTGGGCGAAATCCCGGACTGGGATCCCCGGGCCCTTGATTTTACCGACGAGAAGGAGATATACAACTGGAACGCGGATTTCGTCCTACTCACCATGGCGGTGTGCCAGGAGGCGATACGGGACGCCCGGCTGGAAATCAACGCGGAAACCGGCCCGCGGATCGCCTGTCTTATCGGGTCGGCGCTGAACGGTTCCGATTCGTACCGTGTGGCCATGGAAAATTACGTGAACCACGGCCCCCTGAAGATCAGCCCCTATCTTCTGCCGAACCTGTGCGCCAACCTTCCCTCCGGCAAGGCCGGGATGCTCCTGGGATTCACCGGGCCCATCTTCGCCCCTGAAGGGGCCTGTGCCTCCGGCAATTACGCCATCGGAATCGGCTCCCGGATGATACGGGACGGCGATGTCGATTTCGTCCTGGCCGGCGGCGTCGATACCTGCATCGTCCCGGAGATCATACACGGCTTCGAGAATATGAACGCCACCATAAAGATCAAGCATGGCGACCGGGCCTATGATGATCCCGCGCAGGCGTCGAGGCCCTTCAGCGCGGACCGCAGGGGCTTCGTGCTTTCCGAGGGAGCCGGGGTGCTCGTCCTGGCTGCCGACGAGATGATCGAGCGCCACGGCTTCACGCCCAAGGCGGAGGTGCTGGGGATAGGCTGGAACTCCGACGCGCACCACTTCACGCGTCCCAACAAGGACACCATCGTGCGCTGCCTGCGCATGGCCATCGATGATGCGGGCCTGGAGACCCGTGACATCCAGTATGTCAACGCCCACGGGACATCGACGCAGAAAGGAGACATCACCGAGGTGGAATGCCTCAGGGAAGTCTTCGGCAAGCACCTGGAAAAGATGCCCGTGTCCTCCAACAAGTCGCAGATCGGCCATACCCTCGGCGGCGCCGCCGCGATCGAGGCTGCCCTGGCCATAGAGGGGATGCGGCGCGGGATCATCCTCCCCACGGTTAATCATATCCCGGACCCGGAGATGGACGGCATCGACGTGGTCCCCAACGAGGCCCGCAGGCAGAGCCATAATATTATACTTTCCAATTCCTTCGGCTTCGGCGGCACCAACTGCTGCGTCGTCTTCAGGGGGATGTAGCATGAAACCGAAGCCTTTTGTTCCCGAACCGCACGGCGGCGACGGCCGCTATGTCAAGGACAGGACCAGCGGCCATATATGGCATCGGTGCCAGCACCGGACCCTGTACGCCGACACCGACCGCTCCGAGGTGGTATACCATTCCAATTACCTGCGCTACTTCGAACTCGGCAGGGCCTCCCTCATGCGGGACACGGCGTACCCATATCGGGAGATCGAGGACAGCGGCTTCGTCTATCCCATCATCGACCTGGGCATCACCTTTTTCAAGCCCCTCTACTATGACGACCTCATATGGGTACATACCCGGCCCATCGAGCTCGAGCGGGTCAAGCTCAAGTTCGACTACCTCATCACGCACGCCGAGACCGGCGAACTCATCTGCCGCGGCTTTACCAGGCACTGCGCCCTGAACAAGGCGGGCATGCCGGTGGCGATCGACGCGAAGACAGTCCACCTATGGAAGACATTCCCAAAATAAAGGAAAAATCCAGGATTCCTCTCACCGTGCCGGTTCCGGAATATCTCCGCGATCATGTTTTCAACGGCAGGGCCGTGTTTCCCGCCGTGGAGGCCATGCGGGTGCTGGCTGAGTCGGCCCTCGCCGGAAATCCCGGATTGAATGTGAGCATCATCACCAACGCTGATTTCAACAAGTTCCTGTATCTCGATCCGGATGAAACTTCTTTCGAAGCGTTCAATGAACTGCAAACCGGTGGCAGCGGGGACCTGTCCTCAAAGCTGGTCACCGTCAGGAAGCAGGGTAAAACATCGATCAGCAGGTCCATCGAGCATGTAAAACTCTCCTTTGCGGATAATCGGCCTCTTATGGCCGCGCCGCCCCTGGATGTGACCCTGGGCCTCGAAGGGATATGCCTTCATCCCGGCAGGGAGCAGATCTACGGGGTACTGGTGCCCTTCCTGCCCGCGTATCAGAATATTGAGGATCTCCATGTTTCCGAGAAAGGCGCCCTGGCGCTGGTGAGCGGGGGTACGGCGGACGCGCCGGCGGAACCCCTCGGCTCGCCCTTTCCCCTGGACGCGTCCTTTCACGCGGCGTGCGTGTGGGGGCAGCGCCACGCCGGCATCGTGGGATTCCCGGTCCATATCGACGCAAGGATCATACGAAAGAAAACGATGCCCGGGGAACGCTACATGAGCAGGATAACCCCCGTTTCCGCCGATGACGGTCTCCTTGTCTTCGACCTCTGGATATACGATTCCGGCGGCTGCCTGTGCGAAGAGGTCCATGGCCTGCACATGAGGGACGTGAGCGGAAAAACAATGCTGCCGCCGCCATGGGTTATGGAGGGCACTGAAAGGCCCCTGGAAACCATCCGCGCCCGGTGCCGGGACCTGGCCATCATAGAGCTCGGTACCATTACGGCCCCCTGCGAAAGGATCCTTTCCCCCGCGGAACTGGAGCGGTCCGCCACCATGCGGGAAAAACGCCGCCTGACCTTCTATGGAGCGCGCCTCGCCCTGAAGAAGCTGTCGAGGAGGTTATCGGGCAATGACATGACTGCCCCGCCGGAGGCGATCACCACCATCCATCCCGACGGCAGGCCGCGCTGTCCCCTCACGAGCGGCGGCGAGACGCTTCACTGCACCGCGTCGCACGATTCACGCTTCGCCATCGCCGCCGTGTCGGAATATCCCATCGGCATCGACGTGGAGGAGATAACCCCGCGGGTCCTGAAGGGCCGGGACCACTACATGCATGATGAGGAAATAGCCCTGGTCAAGGGCCATCCCCTGGGAGAAATGGAAGCGTCCCTGCGGGTCTGGTCGGCCAAGGAGGCTATATCAAAGGCAACGGGGATGCACCTGGTGGAGACATGGCGTAGAGCGGCAGTAAAGGAAATCGGTAAAGAAAAATCAATAATCCAGGTTGATGAAAGACCATTCGAAATTATTCACGCTATTGTAGAAGGTCATATAATTACAGTAATTAGACTAGACTGACCACTGATAACCGGAAAAACAAGTGCTTCATTTTCAATCTTATCCTCAAATATAAATCCTGTTCCTGCGCTGAAACACCATTCTTCTCATATACTCATAAAAATATGTTTGATAAAAAGAAGCGTTCATGGTATGTATTACAACATTGAATCAAATATTTTTCCGCTTGAGCGTTATATGCAATTATGAAATTGATATTTTTATTATTACTATCCTACCTGGCCGGTTCGGTGAATTTCTCCATACTCCTTTTCAGGTTCCTCGGCAAGGGGGACCCCCGGAAAAGCCACAGCGGCAACGCCGGGGTCACCAACGTGTACCGCCTGGCGGGGCCCGCGTGGGCGGCGGTTGTGCTCCTCCTCGACGTGGGAAGGGCCGTGGCCGTGGCGCTCCTGGCGAACTACGCCCTTTCCCCGGGACAGATACCCTGGGCCGGACTCGCCCTTGTCATCGGGAACCGGTACCCCTGTTTCCACCGGTTCCAGGGCGGCAAGGGCGTGGCCAACTACCTGGGGTTCTGCGCCGCCCTTGCCCCGGTCGGGGCTCTCCTTTCGGCAATCGCGTGGGTACTGGTATACCTTTTGAGGCGAATACCCTTTATCGCGTCCTTTGCAATGATCGCCGTGCTGACACTGGGGACCATCATCGCCTGCGAATACCGGCCGGCCGCCATAACCGGATCCATTATCACGGCGCTCTTCATCGTATTCAATCACCGCAAAAACATAGAGGAATTTATGGCCGGAAAAAAAAGGGAAGAGCCGTCCGACAAGGACGAGGGATAAATCACCCTTCCCGGAGGATTTTCTCGCCGCTGAGTATTTTCTGCTCCCTGGCGGTGCGCTTCACCAGCCCCGAAAGCACGGTGCCAGGGCCTGATTCGATAAAAATGACAGCGCCGGAGCCGCACGCGGTAAGCACCGACTGTTCCCACTGCACCGGGCTGGAGAGCTGTTCCACCAGCTTCTTTTTGATGCTGTCCGGGTCGTTTTCCATACGGCCCGTGACGTTGTCGATGAACTCCAGCCGGGGCCGGCTGAAGGCGAACTCCGCGAGGAATTTTTCAAATTCCTCAGCCGCCGGCTTCATCAGGGACGAATGAAACGGAGCCGACACGTTAAGCTCCACCGCCTTGCCGGAGCCGCCCTCGTTGATCATCTGGACCGCCCGGCTGACCGAGGCGGCCACACCGGAGAGCACCACCTGCTGCGGCGAATTGAAGTTGGTTATTTCGATCACGCCTTCCCGTGAGCATTCATCCAGCACGGCGGCGAGCTTCGCCCGGTCCATGCCGATGACCGCCGCCATTTTTCCCGGCGTGTTCTTTACGGCCTTTTCCATCAGCTCGCCGCGCCGGCGCACGATCTTCACCGCGTCCTTGAAATCGATGACTCCGCCGTGAACCAGGGCCGTGTACTCCCCGAGGGAATGGCCCATCACGATATCCGCTTTATGGCCGCGGGCGTCAAGGGCCTTCGCGAAGGCGGTTCCCATGACCAGAAGCGCCGGCTGGGTGTTCGGCGTGCGGGTGAGCTCCTCGTCGGGGCCTTCATCGATGAGCGCGCTCAGGAGAAAACCGAGGATATAATCGGCCGCGCTGAAGAGCTCCTTCTGCTCCGAGGTCATGGTCCCGAGCTTGCTCCGCATCCCCACGGACTGCGATCCCTGCCCCGGGAACATGTATACCGATTTTTGACCCATAGCTTCCCCCTTCATCCCTGTTCGGCGTCAAAATATTTCATGATGGCTTCGCGGTCGTACTTGCCGGTCGAGGTTGACGGCATCCTTTCAACTGTCCGTATCCGCCGCGGCACCGCAT
>CAZZHU010000002.1:26504-60421 GCA_964654045.1 uncultured Leptospirales bacterium | reverse complement strand
GCGGCAGAATCATTGCCATATTTTATCTTTACTATTGTGATCATGATTTTTTCCGGGCAAATAAAAAAAGAGGATGCTGCTGTGCATCCTCTTTTCCATGGTATATCTGCTTTGATTAACGTTTCGAGAACTGGAACCGCTTCCGTGCTTTTTTCTGTCCCGGCTTCTTCCGCTCAACCTTGCGTGGATCCCGTGTGAGAAATCCGCCTTCCCTGAGCTGTTTGCGCAGTTTTTCATCCGTCTGGACAAGGCACCGTGCGATGCCCATTTTAACCGCTCCGGCCTGGCCGGACCATCCGCCGCCGTCCACGATAGCAAGCACGTCATATTTTCCGAGTAATCCCACATGCTCCAGCGGCTGGCGCACGATAAGCTCTAGCGTTTTCCGCCTGAAATACTCGTCAATCGGCTGTTTATTGATTATCATGTTTCCCGAGCCTGGCGCGAGCCACACCCTGGCCACTGATGTTTTTCTTCTTCCGGTTGCATAATAACGGTTAGACATAACTGCTCCTCTATATATCAAGTAGTTCCGGTTTTTGAGCCTGATGAGGATGCTCGGCGCCGGTGTAAACTTTTAAATTCCCGAAAATCTTTCTTCCCAGCCTGTTTTTCGGAAGCATCAGCCTGACGGCATGTTCAATGACGAATTCCGGCTGTTCCTTCCGCATCTTCTTGATATTTACGAACTTGATGCCGCCCGGATACTGGGAATGCCTGAAGTATTCCTTGTCTTCCCCCTTGTTACCGGTCAGGACAACCTTCTCGGCATTGATGATAATGACATTGTCTCCCATGTCGAGGTTGGGGGTAAATGTCGGTTTGTTCTTTCCCCGTATAATCTTGGCAACCTCGGAGGCGAGCCTGCCCAGAACTTTCCCGTCGGCATCAACAATAAACCATTTCTTGTTTATCTCGGATGCCTTCATCGAATATGTTTTTTGAATCCCTTTCATGTTTTTCTCGTACTGTTATATAGAATATAATATTTTCCCAGAAATCAGCATAAATTAACCGGAAGGTTTAAATTATATACAGCCCCTTTTCTGTCAATAAAAATTATTATTAATTTTGTTATTAATTTGCATAGTTTCTCCTCTTTTGATAAAATCTGAATTATTGCCGGAGCCGGATAAATTTTTATAACCGATCCAACAGGCCACTAGTGACGGGTGTCCGGGCAAATCCCACTATTTCCTGCCTAAAAACAATTTGACTAATAAAAGAAATTATTATTACATTACACGTTGCTATACAAAATATAAGGAGTAATCCTGATGAAAAAGGCGATCATACTCTTATCCTGCTTCATGTTCCTGACGGCACTTGCCTCTTGCGGAGGCGGAAAAAACGTTAAGGACAGAAATTCCGGCGACTTTTCCCTTGATGAAAAATCGAAGATGGTCCCGACAAGGGACAGGGCAGAAGGGGTAGCTGCAATATTTGATAATGATAAAGCTCTGGCCCGTGACCGCTCCATTAATGACGCCCGCAACAAACTGGTCGAGAAGGTCCTGGGCACCACTGTATCAGGAGAAAGCATGGTAAAGGACTTCGAGCTTGTAAAAATGCTGATCCAGTCAAAATCATACGGCCTGGTAAAGAAAGAGAAGATCATCAGCGAGAAATCGGACAGCGATCTATACCGGGTAGAACTGGAAGGCACGGTCGAACCTGCCGTGGTTGAGGACGCCATAGAGGACGCCCTGAACCGCTACGGCAAGCCGAAATTCATGATACTGATCAGCGAGACCTTCGAGGGAAAGATGAACATGCCCGGTTTCACCGAAACTGAAATGCAGATGCAGGAGCGGATGGGCTCGGCTGGATTCCAGTTCGTTGATATACAGATTGTTCAGGACCTGATGAAACGCCAGTACGGCCGCATGGCCAAAGCCATGACCGGACAGGTTTCTGAAGATGTCCAGAACATGCTCCTCAATGACGTCGGCGCCGAAGTCCTCATCATCGGCACTGCCCAGACCCAGGACCAGTCGAACGTTCTGCGCTCCTATTCCGCCAACATGAAGTCCAAGTCAGCCATCGTGCGGCTGAAGGCCATTGATGTCTATTCCGGCAAGATACTGGCCACGTCCAGCAAGGACGCCCCCGGCGTTCACATCCAGTCCGATACCGCATCCAAGCGGGCCATCGAGGCGGTCGTGAAGAAAATCATCGGCGGCAAGGATGAAAGCACCGGCGCGTCAAAAGCAGGCCCCTTCATGGACGACATCATCAAGCAATTCGTCAAATCCGCAACACACCGTCAGATCAACGTGTTCATTTCCGGGCTTGATTACAACGGCATGAAAAAATTCAGGGAAGAAATAGAGAACAGGATCCGCGGCGTCCAGCAGGTGCTGGAAAAAGGCCGCGTCGGAAAGGCGGCCCGGGTCGAGGTCTACTTCGCCGGCACCACTGCCGAATTCGTCGATGAGCTGAAGGCCAAGGCTGACAAACTTGGATTTGATTTCGAGATCCCCGACACCTTCCCGAACAGGGTAACCATCCAGGCAAAAGTGCTGGGAAAGTAATTATCCCAGCCGTACTTTCAAAAAGGCTGCCAGATTGGCAGCCTTTTTTATTTATCTTGGTATGATTGATGAATTCAGTACAAGCCTATGGGACACAATGAGCATTGAAGCTGCTTCGGTCATGTCAGCACCAAAATCACTTGACATGTGCCTTAAAATTTTTAATCAGAATTTTGCTCTCTCGCCAAATGAGGGCATAGCGGCACAATCAGTATTATCTGAACTGAATTCCGCCCATATCAACAATAGAAGTACCGTACAGGGAGCAAAAATATTGAGACTGAAGTCCGTGAAAAGAGCTTGCGATTATTTCTCGTGAATGGTATCTTTGATCTTTAAAAGGAGTGTTTTATGAAGTACTCTGCCGCACCGGTGATCGTTTTGCTCGGGGGATTTGCAATATCCGCCGTTAACCTTCCCGGGAAACCGCGGGTATCGATGCCTCTCATCCCTGCAAAGAGGACTGTATCCGAAGCGAAGAATACGAATGAGGCAAAGATCAAATGCCGGAGGGTGGGCATGATGTTGTGCGCCACATGCTGCGAAAAATACAGTCCCGAACTCAAGGGTGACGGCGAGTGCCCCGCACACGGTCCGTTTTCGTTTGCCATGGACGGTCTGGCAGTTCCCTGCCCAAGGTGCGCGAGGGAAAAAGGGGTTTGTCAGATGTGCGGCAAGCCGCTCAAAGAAAAATAATTTGGATATACGATGTCTTAACTCCGCCTATTGCCGCGTGAAATGAACGAATACAATAGCACCATGATGCACAGGAAGGCACGTGCATTCTATAACAAAGTCATGCTGGTGACGCTGGCTGCGAGGTGTTGGCCATATATACGCTGGACAGATGGCGATCCGCTCGGGGATTGTTAATATCAAAGATTCACTATCCGGTATTTTGCTCACATATCGGATCCGGTCAAAGCGACACAATAAAACTTATCTGAACTAGATTCTGTCCAGATTAACAAGGAAATCATTGGACAGCGGCCTTAAAATTTCGCGAGCCAGGACAAATTTGAGAAAAATTTCCGGAAATGACCAAAGAATGTCCAGCCGCTGAATGTACAATAGCGATGAAGGCAGATAGTAACAATTTTTTAGGGAAGTATCGGCGAAAAATGAAAATTATTCAGCCACCGCAGCGATCAAGTTGCATTGTATTGGGATCGAAAAAACCGTCATATCAACACCCTTTTTTTGTTCACCCCGGACAACCATTTATATTTGACAAAATTACATGATGCCGTTTCTCTCATAGCACAGTGAAGTTACAATGCTATCACCGGCTAGAACATAACTAGAAAGATGAACACCGCACCATACAGAATAACCGGGGAAGGGCTTGCCAAGAAATTCGGCCGGACCGGCCTTTTCAGGAATATTACCCTGTCCGTGGCGACCGGCGGGTCGTTATCAATAACCGGCCCCAACGGCTCGGGGAAATCGACCCTGCTGAAAATCCTCGCGGGGCTGCTGAATCCCACGACCGGGAGCATTGTCCTGTCATCCGGCCATCTCATTGAAAAAAGCGCATGGCCCGCCCATATCGGATACACGGGACCGCTGGTCAACCCTTACGACGAGTTGACCGGCATGGAGAACATATCCTTTGTTCTCAAACACGGCTGTGATACGGCGAGGGCCGGGCTATTGCTCGAAAGGTTCGACCTGGAACGTCACCGCGATAAAAAGGTCAGGCACTATTCATCCGGCATGAAGCAGCGCCTTAAGCTAATCCTCGCGATCGTGAACGATCCGCCGGTCCTGATGTTCGATGAAGCGGGGACGAACCTGGATGCCGGCGGCACAGCCCTTCTCCATTCTTACCTGGAATCGGTGCGGAACGAAAAAATCATCATCCTGGCCACGAACGACGCGGCCGAGGAAAAACTGTGCGGCGGGGTTATCAGGCTTGGGTAACGACATACTTCGAAATATCAGGAAAGACTTCATCGTCGAATTCAGGAGCAGGTTCGCCCTCAATGTTTCCGTATCCTTTGCCGCCATCGTGACCATCGCCATCAGCCTGACCGCCGGGGGCGCGCCGTTCCCGGTGACGGTGCAGGCGATACTCCTCTGGGTCGTTATCTTCTTCAGCGCCATGAACGGTCTCTCCCACATTTTCGTCCGCGAGGAGGACCAGGGAACGGCGCTGTTTCTCAGGATCAGCGTTTCAGTTGACTCGATTTTCATATCCAAATTCATTTTCAACCAGGTATTCATGATGATTATCCTTGCCGTGGTAACGCCGCTGTACCTCTTCTTTTTACAGGTAACGGTCGTGCACGGCCTTCATTTCATCTTCTCCGTCATGGCAGGGGGATTTTCCATAGCATCAACAACGACGATACTGGCAGCCATGGTGGCAAAGGCCGGGGGGAAAGGCTCCCTTTTCACGATTATATCATTCCCCATACTGCTCCCGGTGCTCTGGATATCAATATCATCGACTTCCGCCGCGCTGAGTCCCCCCTCGCCGGCAGGGAAAAACCTACTTTTTTTGCTTGCTTTTTCCGGTTTTATTTCAGTTATATCCTTTCTACTGTTCAGATACGTGTGGCTTGAAGATTGAAAGAGCGAGCGGCCCATCAACCTGGCAGACCGGGAAGGCCGCCCGGACCGGTAACCATGAAATTAATACCAGCAGCGTTAAAAAGCGTTTACCTCCTGATGCCTGCCGCCATCGTGATGGCCTTCCTGTGGGCGCCGCCGGCGCAGATCCTGGGCGATGCCAGCCGTATCATGTATTTTCACGTTCCCATTGCCTGGGTATCCATGCTGGCCTTTATCCTCTCCGGAATCCTCTCGGTCATGTTCCTGGCGGACAGGAAGCATGCTTTTTCCTCGCTTGATGAAACGGCGTACAATTCGGCGGTTATAGGCATGGCCTTTACCGTCATGACCGTTATAACCGGATCGATATGGGCCCGTATCAGCTGGGGCGTGTTCTGGAACTGGGACCCGCGTGAGACCTCCATCGTGATAATCCTTCTTATTTATATAGCCTATTTCAGCATCCATGGAACCATGGCGCGCAGTGAAAACCGCGGGAGAATCGGGTCCGCGTACCTGATACTGGCGATGATCACCCTCCCCTTTTTCGCCTTGCTGGTCCCGAGGATCTATCCCTCGCTGCATCCCGATCCGATCATCAACGCTGACCGGAAAATTTTTCTTGATGGCCGGATGCGCTCAACCCTGGTAGTGGCGATCATTTCCTTTACCGTTCTTTATTTCTATATCCTTCATATCATGAACCGCATAATGAAACTGCAAAAACACGTAGAGGAAACCAGCCATGAGGCTCATTAAAAGAAAAACGATCCTGCCCTTCATTCTTGCGCTGATCATCGCGCCGTGTTCAGTCCATCCCGGCGTAACGGGGAAGGATGACACCATGAACAGGCTCTTCACCGCGCATCTGTGCGCACAGGAACTCCAAAAGCCTGACAAGAGCGCTGTCCAGGAAAAGGAGGCGCGGCAGGATACGTCCACAACGCTCTACCAGGTAATGGGCATCGTCCTTATAATCTGGGCCGGCCTGGCTTTTTTCCTCTTCAGGCTTGACCGGAAAGTGGCAAGGCTGGAAAAAAACATTAATATTCTTACGTGACACCGGAAAGCCCTATGAAGTACCGTAACGTTCTGCTATTCATCATCGGCCTGGCATTGCTGGTGGCCGCCATATTTTTCTTAAGCGATGACATCCTGTCCCCCTACGTACCGTTCAAGGAAGCTAGAATCAGTCCCGGGAAGTACGTCCAGGTCATCGGAAAGCTTGACAAGTCGGCACCGGTAACTCACCGCGAGGGAGAATATTCCTTCTCCGTTATCGACAGGGACGGGACACTAATGCATGTGCGTCACCGGGGAACCAAGCCGCAGAACTTCGAGCACACGGACCAGGTGGTCCTGCTCGGCAAATACACGACCGACGGGAATATCTTCGAAGCGGACAAGGTGCTGGTAAAATGCCCGTCAAAGTACAGGAAAAAGGATTAATATGAACATCAGCTCCAGCATGGGAAACATACTGATCATTGCTTCTCTTATCGTCTCCGTGGCCTCCCTCGCCTGCATGGTCATCAACATTTCAGGAAAGGAATGGTTTTCGCGGCCGGCCGGCATTCTCTACCAGGCTTCCGGAGCCCTCATCGCACTGGCTGTCTTTCTTCTTCTTTATTATTTCATTGAAAGCGACTTCCGTTTCGCGTACGTGTATGATAATTCCTCCCGCGACCTTTCCCTCGCCTACCGCGTTGCCGCTTTCTGGGCTGGGAAGGAAGGGAGTTTTCTCCTGTGGCTCTTTTTTCTCAACATCTTCGGTTATTTCTTAACCCGCCGGAAGGATTCAAACGTGTCTATCGCCGCGTCAGTCATTCTTCTGTCCCAGGCATTTATCCTTGTCATACTTATCGTGGAAAGCCCCTTCTCGTATATATGGGACAAATTTCCAGAAAACTTCAGCCCCGGGATGGCCCCCGGCGACGGTGCCGGCCTGAATCCCCTTCTCAAGGACCCATGGATGGTGGCGCACCCTCCGGTCCTGTTCCTCGGTTACGCCTCATCGACCGTTATTTTCGCCTTCGCGGCAGCCGCCCTGGTGAAAGAGGATTATCAGGAATGGATATCAAGGGCTTACCCCTGGCTCCTGTTCAGCATGGTCACCCTGGGCATAGGCATTTTCCTCGGAGGGTACTGGGCCTACTCCGTGTTGGGATGGGGCGGCTACTGGGGCTGGGACCCGGTCGAGAATTCATCTCTTATCCCGTGGCTGATATCGGTCGCCCTCATTCACGGCTTTATCATCCAGCGGACACACGGGTCCCTGGCGAGAGCCAACATCCTCCTCGCCCTCCTCTATTTTATAACGGTCTTCTACAGCACCTGGCTGACACGGAGCGGGGTACTTTCCAATTTCTCGGTCCATTCCTTCGCCGCTTCCGAAGTGGCCAAATTCCTTCTGGTCTTTTTACTGGCTTATGTTCTGGCTGCATCGCTTCTTTTCATACTCCGGTTTAAGACAGTACCCGGTAAAAAACTGGACACCCCCCTCCTAGACTGGAAAACCTTCACCGTCTACGGCATCATCGTCCTCGTGCTGTATTCGATTATAATCCTGGCAGGCACATCAATGCCGCTCCTGTCCCAGCTGTTCATGGCGCGACCCGCCAATGTTACGGCATCATTTTACAATAATTTTTCCATGCCCCTGGGGATCATCATTCTCCTGCTCATGGTTACAGCGACAACACTTATACTGGCCAGGAAAAACGATCTGCTGAACAAAAAAAACATCATCACCTTGATCATTGCCATGATACTGGGTATTGCCGTGAACTGGGGCTTTACCCGGAGCGCCCCGGCGTATCTTTTTTCAATCCTTGCGCTCTGTTTGATAGGGCGGGCCGCTGTTGATTTCTGGAACAGGAGGTCGGTAACGCTCCTCCCTTCCCGCCTGGCCCATATCGGCATCGGTCTCCTGGTGTTCGGCATCATTACTTCCAGTTTCCATACCACCTCAATTCAGAAAAAACTCATACAGGGAAAGGCCGAAACCATTGACACGATGGGAATCACCTTTACCGGTTTAAAGGAAGGAAAAGAATCACATCTAGGCTTTACCGTCACGAGCGGCGAAAAGTCAACTGCCATACAAACCGCCTATTATTTTGACGAAAAAACCCAATCGATTTACAAGGAACCGTATATTCAGTCCGGATTTTTCAATGATGTATATATCGCACCGGAAAATTATGAGAGCGGCTCTGATGCAACCACCAACATAATACTGGGGAAAGGTGAGGAGAAAGCCTTCAGCGGCCTGAAAATTCATTTTGTCGGATTCAGGACGGAGCACATGACCTCAGGGGAGCCTTCAACCTATGCCGACATCATGATCAACGGGATACGGCTGTCACCCGGCATTACCTTCAGCCGCGGCGACATGCGTCCCACGGACCAGGCCATCCCCGGTACCGACCGGTCCGTATCCCTGCGCGATATTGACGCCAACAGCAAGAGAATTCTCCTGCATGTAACGCCCGGGAAAAACATATCCATACCGGCTGATTCGGTAATTATCACGGTGACCAGGAAAAGATTCATCTGGATGGTCTGGCTGGGGACGGTCCTGATTGCTGCGGGCGGGGCCTATGGGTTCGTGAGATCGTTACGCGGGAAGAAATGAAGACACGGTAATAGGTTCGAGGCTACAGACGATTCTCGTCCAGTATGATCTTCAAGGCTTTTCTCATATTATCTATTTCGGCTTTCAGGTTTTGATACGCCTCATCGACTTTTTCAAGCTCATGATTTTTGCCGATTTTTTCCAGTTCCAGTGCAGCGTTGAAAGCTTTCTCCGCGGAAAAATTCGCAACAGCGCCCTTAATAGTATGTGATGACTTGCCTATCTTCTCGCTGTTTTTATTATTAATGGCTTCTTCAATCGCTGTAACTAGTTTTGGAGAATCCGATAAGAACAGCTGCGCCAGCTCTTTAAAAAGATCAAAATCGCCGTCCAGACGCTCTCGTAAGGCCTTCTTATTAATATAATCTTCTGCTTTCATCAAGCCGGTCTCCTCCTTAGAGCGCATCACCCTGCATCTGATAATGCCACCGCATAATGCGATATCATTAAGCGTTCCGCGGGATATTGTCAAGATTTAAATAAAACGATCCGGAAGCCATTATCATAAAAAATTTTCTCATCTGCATGCCGGTCTTCGTTTATATATTATGTATTTGAAACATGGGGATCCCTTTTTTAATTGACGATCATTACCGGAAGCCATATAGTTACAGGATCAGCGGTACAGACAATGATACAGACAGCATCGATAAATTTTCGTCCAGATGACGAGACTTCCATCCCTCTTCTCGCCAATCTCATTGAATTTCTGGAAAAAAGACACATCGGGATCCATCTGCCGGAATATGACATCATCCGCGGCGAATCATTGTATCGCCTGACTGTTCCCCGCGATCAGTTTGTTAAAGACGCGGATCTTGTCATCGTCATTGGCGGTGACGGCACATTTCTCCGCACCGCCCGCCTCTTTTGTGGCACGGGGAAGCCAATATTCGGAATAAACAGGGGAAGGCTTGGCTTTTTGACGGAATTCAGCCCCCTGGAATATCCCGTCCACCTTGAAAATGTTTTGCAGGGCCGCTATTCCACTGTCGAACGGCTGGTCCTTGAAGTAGCCCTGTTCCGCGAAGGGAAGGAACTGGTCAGTCAGTGCTTTCTTAATGATGCGGTCATTCATAAGGGGTCTTTTTCAAGGCCTATACGCCTTGAGCTGGAAATTGACGGAAATTTTTTCAGCTCTTACACCGGCGACGGACTGATCATCTCAACGCCCACCGGCTCAACTGCCTACGCGCTTTCAGCCGGCGGCCCAATCATTACCCCGACGGAGGCAAAAATATTTCTGCTGAACCCTATCTGCCCGCACAGCCTTGCCATGCGACCCATGATCATACCGGCCTCTTCGGATTTCCGGGCCCGCATTGCGTCTGATTACAAGAATTTATTATTGACAATTGACGGTCAGGAGGTAATTGGAATCGATGGAAAAGATGAAATTATAATCCGGCAATCCAATAAAAACATCAACCTGATAACGCATCCGGAAAAAAATTACTACACCATCCTCCGCGAAAGGCTCGGATGGGGATAAGGAAAAACGGGACAGCCACAATGCTCCTCGAGTTGAGAATAAAAAACTTTGTCATTATTGAAGACCTGACCATACCCTTTGGCAGGGGGCTCAATATACTGACCGGCGAGACCGGGGCGGGCAAGTCGATTCTCATTGACGCCGTGTCCGGAGTCCTGGGCGAAAAAATGACCATTGATATGATCAGGACCGGCTTTGAAAAGGCCATGCTCGAAGCGGTCTTCGATATCTCCGGCTCCCCTCAGGTCCGGAAGGTCCTGGAAGAGTCCGGCATTGATTGCGACGATGACACCCTCATCCTCCGCCGCGAGCTTTATTCTAGCGGCAAAGGACGTTCCTTCGCAAACGCCGTGCAGATCCCCGCTTCGAAGCTCAAGGAATTTTCCGAGTACCTGATCGACATTCACGGCCAGAACGAACACCAGAGCATCGTCAAGGTTTCGCGCCACCGCGAACTCCTGGACAGTTTCGGCGGGCTTGACGGAGAAGTATCACGCGTGAGGTCCATACACGAGCGGCTGCAGAACCTGAAGGACCGTCTCAATTCTTTCGAAATCGACGAGCGTGAAAAGGCCCGCCGCATCGAGTACAATTCCTTCGCCACCCGCGAGATCGACGCGGCCGCGTTGAAGATCGGGGAAGAGGAAGAGCTGAAAAACGAATCGCTGCTGCTGGCAAATTCTGAAAAATTATTCAAGGAAATAAACACCTCGTCCCGCCTCATGAGCGGCGAGGGTGGAATTATTCAAAAATTAAAAACTGCCGATCAAAGTTTGTCAAAAATCTCGGAATATGACCCGGAAATCGCCGGGGTTCTGGACGCAATCAAGCAGGCCCAGTATTCCCTTGAGGACGCCTCCCTCTACCTGCGCGATTATGAATCAAACATTGATTTTTCGCCGGAGCGGATAAACCAGGTGGAAGAACGATTGGCCCTGATATCCAGCCTGAAAAAGAAATACGGCGACACCATCCAGGACATCTTGAGCTACGCCGAAAAGGCGCGCAAGGAACTGGAGGCCATAAATTCGGGTGATGAAGAAAAAGAACGATGCACGGCAGAATACCGGAAGGCCGTGAAAGAGGCGAAGGAGATAGCCCTGAATCTGTCCGAGAAGCGAAAAGAAACGGCCCGGCGTCTTGAAACAAGGGTCATGAAGGAGCTCGGGGACCTCGGCATGGCCGGCACCCAATTCCGCGTTTCAATACAACGCGAAGTGAATCCCCAGGGTGAGATAGAAGCGGACAACAAGCGCTATGTCCTCTACCCTCATGGCCTTGACCGTATCGAGTTTCTCCTGTCGGCCAACGCCGGGGAGGACCTCCGGCAGCTTCGCAAGGTCGCCTCCGGCGGCGAGATGTCGCGGATCATGCTCGCCATCAAGAACGTCATCATGTCCGCCGACATCGTTGACAGCCTTGTCTTTGACGAGGTTGACGCCGGGATCGGGGGAAAGGTCGCGGAAATTGTGGGCCGAAAACTCAAGTCCCTTGCCGGAAACCGCCAGGTCCTCGTGGTGACCCATCTCCCCCAGATCGCCGCCATGTCAGATAACCACTATTCCGTACAGAAGGGTAAAACAGGGGAACGCGTCACCACTCTGGTTAAACAGCTGACGCCGAAGGACAAAATTAAGGAAGTCGCCCGGATGCTCGCCGGAGAAACGGTAACCGATATTTCAATGAAACACGCCGAAGAAATGGTGCGTAATGCAGAAAAAATCACCGCACCCGGAAGATAGCATCGACCTGTCCCTGGCGCTATCCGCCATAATCACGGAAATAGTCCGCCTCTGCCGTCCTCTCGGTCATATAGACACAAACCGCATCCTGGTCTGCGTCGGATCAAACAGGAGCGGCAGGAGCGGCGGGTTATACGGAAAGCTCATTCCCCTCCGTTTCAAAAACGGATCATCGGTTCTCCAATACCGCGGCAGGCTGTACACCATACCTGAAATAACAAACAACGGCAATTCCTGCCTTTATATTATCTATTTTTATATGCCAAGATTTTTCGATCTCCCCTGGGAAGAGAAGCTCAGGGTAATATTTCACGAGCTCTATCATATCAGCCCCAATTTTGATGGAGACATACGGCGCATGGGCGCCGTCAAAATAGCTCACGGTCATTCAAAAAAGCATTTTGATTCATTATATAGCCCTGCCTTGAGCTCATTTATCAAGCACATGCCGGCAACATCACATGGCGAATTTTTAAGAATGAACTCCCGCGAGCTTTATTCCCGGTACCGCCGCGTTACCGCCGTCAGGATGAAGCACCCGAAGCCGGTAATTATTAATTAATAATTTTATCGAAAAAAACTTGACATGATCCGGCCTTACATAAGTATGTTTCTATGCATAGAATCGTTTCTGTTAATAGAAACCATCGGGTGTATGTCCATCAACAAACTGAAAGAAATAGCGTCCGTTCTCGCGACTACCGACGACCATGACCAGATCGAGGCTTTTTTAAAAAGCATCCTCACAAGAAATGAAGTCGAAGAAATTTCAGCCCGCTGGGAACTGGTGAAACTGCTGGACGAAGGCATGAGCCAGAGAAAAATCGCAGACCGCCTCGGTGTGAGTCTGTGCAAAATAACCAGGGGATCACGGGAACTTAAAAAGACCCATTCACCCTTCAGGTCAATGATAGAAAAGTATAAGGAAATCATGAAACAACAACCTGTTAAAAAACAGGCGGAATAACACAAGGAGTATCGTATGCAGACAAAAATATTTCTCGATGAAAGTGAGATGCCCCGGAAATGGTACAATATCGCGGCAGACCTCCCGACCCCGCTTCAGCCTCCGCTGGGACCGGACGGAAAGCCCATAAGCCCCGATATGCTGGCCCCGGTTTTCCCCATGAACCTGATCGAGCAGGAAGTGAGCCAGGAGCGCTGGATCGACATACCGGATGAAGTTCTTCAGCTATTATACCGGTGGAGGCCATCTCCCCTGCACCGCGCCTATCACCTTGAAAAGGCGCTGGGCACGCCCGCGCGTATTTATTATAAGAATGAAAGCGTGTCTCCCGCCGGAAGCCACAAGCCGAACACGGCAGTGGCCCAGGCCTGGTACAACAAAAAATTCGGCATCAAGAAGCTGACCACGGAAACAGGCGCCGGCCAGTGGGGAAGCGCTCTCTCCTTTGCCTGCTCACTCATCGGCCTTGAGTGCAAGGTGTTCATGGTACGCATCAGCTTCGAACAAAAACCGATGCGCAAGACCATGATGCAGACCTGGGGAGGTATCTGTATTCCCAGTCCGAGCCCCGAAACTAAAGCGGGCCGGGACGTTCTTGCCAAGCATCCCGATACGCCGGGAAGCCTGGGCATTGCCATCAGTGAAGCGGTCGAGGCGGCGGTTTCCGACACCACGGGCCAGACCCGTTATGCACTTGGCAGCGTATTGAATCATGTTCTCCTTCACCAGACCATCATCGGTCAGGAGGCAAAGATACAGCTCCAGAAAGCGGGCGAGAAAAAGGCTGATATTGTCATCGGCTGCGCCGGCGGCGGAAGCAATTTTGCCGGTCTCGCATTCCCTTTTGCCAGTGATAAGATAAACGGCGCACAGATAGAGATCATCCCGGTGGAGCCTGCCTCCTGCCCCACTCTCACCAAGGGACCTTTCATCTATGACCACGGCGATATAGCGAAGATGACCCCGCTCCTTCCCATGCATTCACTGGGACACAGCTTCGTGCCGGATGCCATTCACGCCGGTGGACTGCGGTATCACGGGATGGCGCCGCTCGTGTCAGCCGGTGTGGTTGAGGGGCTCTTCACCCCCATGGCGCTCCAGCAGATCGAATGTTACAAGGCTGCCATGCTTTTCGCCAGGACGGAAGGCATCATCATAGCTCCGGAGACCAGCCACGCCGTGGCTGCAACGATCCGCAAGGCTAAAGAAGCAAAGGAAGAAGGTAAAGAAAAAGTGATCATTTTCAACCTGAGCGGCCATGGATTGATGGACCTGTACGGATATGACCTCTTTCTGCAGGGCAAACTGGCAGATCACGAACTGCACCAGGATGAAGTCGACGAGGCACTTGCAGAACTGGGTAATCTGCCGAAGCCTTCAGCAAAAAAAACCGGCAAGTGGTAATAAATACGGCCGGCTTATCCGCAACGCTGACCTGCGAATAAGCCGGTTTGCTATTCTTCAGTAATGTCAAAAAAACCAATATCGTTCATCGCAAAAATAATCATCAGACCCCTGCTGATTATGCTCCTGCTTTTCGGGCTCCTTGAAATATCTTTGCGACTGTATCACGTGCATGATCCCGCCTTTATGATAGTTCCCGACACAACCTATATGAAGTACCGCGGGAAACCCTTTTCAAACGAGTTTAACGGATTCAAGCTCAATTCCCGGGGATACAAGGATGTTGAATTCAATACGGTAAAGAAGAGCGGGACATTCAGGATTCTCGCCATTGGCGATTCCCAGACCTACGGCGCCGTTCCTTACCCGGAGAGTTATATTACGCTCGTTGAGAACAAACTACGCGAAGCCTGTGCGGAATGTGAAATTCTGAACATGGGCGTCCCTTCAACCGGCCCTGTTGATTATCTTTCCATTCTTCTGAATGAAGGGTTTGACCTGCAGCCCGACATGATCCTCCTTCATTTCAATGTCTTTGATGATTTTAAAAACGGCGGAAAACGCTTCAAGCTGTATTCATATTCCGCAGCGGCCGCTTTCATCAACAGTATCATTTCCAATTCCTTTAAACCGGAAGGCGTTGTTTTCGGCTCCGGAATGTATCGTGAGGGTATTTCCCTGCGGAGCGATAGTGCCTATATGCGGCTTCTTATAGATGCCCATGGGAAGGTATTTCTGAAAAATAATCCTGCGTTCATTGATGATTTCCAGAGCTCTTTCAGTTACCTCCGCGAAATAAAAAAAATTTGCGGCATGAAGAACGTTATCCTGGCTGTCGTGATGATACCGGCCGATCTTCAGATTCATCCCGCTCTCCAAAAAAAAGCTCTGGTTACATTGCGCGCGGCAGGGTCTGATGCTGATTTCCGGATCCCCAACAGGATGCTTGCCGGTGAATTGAACGGACTGCGGATACCATACATTGATCTGCTCGATTATTTTCTGATTAATAACAACATGAAAGAAACCTGTTTCACCCAGGGGAACGATCCTCACTGGAACAGGTTCGGGAGCAGGGTGGCGGCGGATTCCATCAGCCCCTGGCTGATACGGCAGGTCGTCCGTTACCGGCAATCCGCACACTGATCAAAACCGGTAGTCTCCTGTCAGAGGGCCTGAATGATCAAATACATCAACTGCTATAATCCTCCCGTAGAAGGAAAAATCCATCGGGTTGTTTGTAATGTCTGAAATGAATTGATTCACGAGGTCCGGATCATCGGTATCGAGGAGCACCCTGACTGAGCCGTCAGAGAGGTTTGATGCCGTACCGCGTATTCGGCGTTCCCGGGCATATTGGCTGCAGTAAGCCCTGCAACAGACACCCTGCACCCTTCCATGAAGAATTATTTTTTTTGCCATATACCGATCCCGCGACCATTCATCCATACAGTATGCTCCGATAAGACCCCTGGATCAAACATAAAGCAAAAAGAATCTTCAGGCAAGAAATATTTATAACGTCGGCCGGGCTGACCTTGCTAGTATCGCGTTATCCTATGCTATTACGCTTTGTTGACAGCGAGTATATCATTTTCAACCGGCCTGTTATGCCGCTTCATGAGAGCAATCTCTTTGAGATACTCCCTGTTGTTCTTCTTCCACCTGCGGTTTATAATCCTCGCATAAATGGCTATTCCGGTGGCTATCCAGTTTTTCCGCAGCATCTTTTTTATAATCTCCGACAATGAATAAAAATTCTCATGGCTGTATGTTTGCGCCCGCTGCAGGCCTTTCAGGGAAAAATGGAGCGGGCGATACACGACATGGTGCGCATCATACATCGACCAGTCAGGGAATACGATCCGTTTTTCGATATGCCTGTAGAATTCGGAACCCGGGAAGGGTGTCAGCATGAGGAATTGTGCCGACGTGAGTTTCATTTTTTTTGCATAGCTCACCGTCATCTTGACAGAGTCCCAGGTATCGCTGTCAAAACCGTGAACAAACATGCCGTGAATATGTATATTGTACGAGTGTATGATCTTGATTGCCTCTGTAATATCTTCCACGGTCTGTTTTTTCTTCATCTCCTTCAGGCTTTCCGGGTTAAAGGATTCAAATCCGATGAACAGGGTATGGCACCCGCTCTGTTTCATGAGTTCCAGAAGCTCCGGATCGTTCACGATATCGGCGCGTACCTGGGTGGACCACTTGAAATTGAGACCTTCCCGCATCATGGCCCGCAGCAGTTCTTTTGCCCTATTCCTGTTAGCGGCAAAATGATCATCATAAAAAAATATCATTTTCCCCGAATCCTTGTATCGTCTCAACTCATCAAGAATATGCTCCGTGGACCGATAACGGTATTTTTTCCCGAACATCCCCGTGACGGAGCAAAAAGAGCAATCATAGGGGCATCCCCGCGATGTCTGTACCGGCAAGACCTTGAGTTTTGCGCCATCCTTCATCAGCGAAAAATCTGATATCGGAAGCTGGTCAAGATTGTTATCGAAGCTCCGCATTGGATTGTGAATATACGCATCCCCTTCCCTGTATGAAAGGTTCGGCACCGAACCATAATCGCGGTCTGTTTCCCATGCATCTACAAACCGCATGAGGGGAATTTCTCCCTCGCCTCGTATTACAAAATCAGAATATTCAAGGGCTTCTTCAGGGAGGAAGGTAACATGAGGCCCCCCCATAATAACGGTGATGCCCATTCGTCGTATCATATTAGCAATGGTATATGAATTAATCGAGGTTGGAGTAATGGTGGATATACCTACAATATCAGCATCTGACAGTGCGTTATAATCAATTGAGGTTAAATCCTCGACAATTAATTGCGCATCCCATCCACGATTTTTCATCATCGTGGCAAGAATAAGAATTCCTAATCTCGGCAATGCAAACTGGGTGAAAATATGTTCTCCCGGCGGTTTCGGCTCAATAAATACAATTTTTTTCATAATAATTCCCTTATTTATAAAAGACCATCTTTAAACAGACATAGAAAAAGATAGTATGTTGCAATTTTTTGTAATCAATTTAAAATATGATTCCATTTTATCTGTTGAGAAAATTTATTTGATTTCACGAGAATATATCATCATTGAAACAGGGATGTTCCACCCGGTACAATACAATGTGCTACAGCCCAAATTTCTGGAAAATTCAATGTTCAACAAGTCTACTATAAAGTCTATCAAAAAGCATCATGGCATTAAAATAAAATTGTTGTTATATACACTGACAGCATCATTGTGCACAATTATTGTTTCATGTGGTTCTTTCATTCCGGAAAATGAATCATGGGAAGGAATTCAGGATACTTCTCTCCGGGTTTTCATTCAATATGATTTTACGTATGATGTTGTTGAAAAAAACAGAATTTCCCTGAATCAGCTATTGCTTGACGCAGGAAAATCCAGGGCTGAAGCCATTTTATTAAGCTACATCCGTGTTCATGTTACTGACGCCTATCGGATCATCGCGTGCCAGCAGCAGATCGAGGGTATTATCGCGAAGGGAACAATGTACCACTGGAATTGCAACAATGAATTTTGCACAGCCTATATTGACTTTGACATAAGGGAATTCCTGAAGACCGCAGGAACTGACAGGCAGAAGTGATATCGACGAGGCGATGACAGAGATTGGATGATCCCCGCTATACCATCGTACCGACGCAGGACGGTTCTTATACCCTGTATCTCCATGAATATGAGGAGCATATGCATTCTCTCTCCGGCGCATATGAGGAAGCCCTTCTAAAGCATGTCCGACCCTCGGGTATTTTAAGCAGGAATAAAGCTTCTCTGCAGGTACTCGATGTCGGTTTTGGACTCGGTTATAATATCCTCGCATTGATGGTTGAATTGAAACGAATTGAATTCCAGGGAGCTATCTCCGTTATTTCACTTGAAAAAGAACAATCATTACTTCCTGCGATACGTTCCATACGATTCGATGATCCCCGTGATGAATTGTATGCAATTATTCAGAACGCCTATAGTAACGGCTCGTCGAACTTTGCCAATGCTTCAATCTCGGTCATTTTCGGCGACGCCAGGAAAGTAATTCTTTCTTTACCCGGTGACGCCTTTGATGCCGTTTTCTTTGATCCGTTTTCACCTTCCCGTAACCCTGAACTCTGGTCAGTTGATTATTTCAGGCATATATACCGGATAATGAACAATGATGCGGTTCTTACTACCTATTCATGCGCCCCCCAGGTCCGCGGGGCTCTTCTTGAAGCCGGATTTATCATTGGAAGGGGTCCCGCCGTTGGCGGTAAACGCGAAGGCACCCTCGCGGCAAAAACCGCCTCCATACCGCAGCTGCCGGCCGGCGACATGGAACTTCTGATGAACAACAAACGCTCTGTGCCTTATCGCGACCGGCACCTCTCGGCCGGCAAGGAAACAATACTCGATGAGAGAAGCGCGGAAATCAGGCGGCTTCGTTCTGAAGAGAAAAAGCCTTGATGTGAGTTATCGCGGGGCGCATGAGATAGCCGGGGCTGTCAGATCATATCATCCAGTTCTTCGAGTACCGATTTATCGCTTTTTTTATCAGGACTCTCCTTTTCGGTCAAAGCCGTATCCTTCGACTGGCCTTTCATCCGGTCCAGTTCTTCCTTCTTGAATTCAAGGTCGCCCGAGAGGTCGCCTTCCTGGCTCAAACGATACGCGAAAGCGAGCGCATAACAGTAAATAATATAGACTGCTTCGAATATCTTTTTACCGTTTATTTTTTTCTCCCCTTCAATGGAAGAATCAAAAACAAGTTCTTCCTGCGGATTTTCTATATATATCTGGTGGCTGTTCATGTCATCAAGGAGAACCTGCAGTTCCTGAACAATCTCAAACATGTAATCTCTTACAACACTCAGGGCATTCTTCCCCAGCGTTTTCTTCTTGTTCTCCATAACTTCAAGTCGCTTGGTAAACTCTATATACTGAGAGCTGCTGGACGGTTTTTCCCTTCTTGATTTTTCATAACTGACAAGCTCCTCGGCGTATTCACGGAGGTTGTCACTGCTTTTCCTCATCCTGTCATACAGGGCATTCAGCTTGGCCCTGAAATCAACCTTCGTCCGGGCGATAATATCAGTCCTGAATTTTATCTTGTTGGTAGTCAGTATGAAGGAATATTCCCTATCAAATTCGTTAAAGAGCAGATAAGTAATGAAGACCTTGTCCCCGTCGCTCACATTTTCGAAGAGCCGCTGCCGGTCAACATCCTTGCGCAGTTTCGCCATATCCAGCATCGACATTATTTCCAGACCGAGGCGTATCGCCTTCAGCCGGTCTTTATCCGACTCGTCTTCCACTTCTTCTTCATCGGTTTCGGTCTTCTTTACGCTTTCATCCTGCGATACGGCCATATCATCAAAATACTTTGCCAGCTGCCGGCTCCCGGGCTTATCCGCCTCACCGATGCCCAGCATCGTTTCAATATTGGTATCGTATAATGGATACATCCGCGACTGGTACATGCAGAAAAGGAGGTGAAGTCTCGGTAATAATTTATGAAAAATGATGAAGATATCATTCCGGATTCTTCTCGTCATGGAATAATGTGAATCGCTGGCGGTATCGCCGGCTTTTACATAATAATCGATGGCCCGTTCAAATCCGGCCTGAATTGAATTTTCGAAAGAATTAAGAACAAAGAGCTTTTTATACAGAGACAGCACCTGCTCTTTCAGCTCGAGGGTTTTTTTCGGCAGTTGAGGAAAATTGACATATTGCTCGATAATCTGGTCGGCAATTATTTTATCGAACAGATTTCCCGTCATTTCAATCAGTTCAAAATACAGAGGCTTCATGTTGTCAAGCTTGGCGGTAATGTTTCTTCCCACGGAAGGATTTTTCCGGAATATTTCCAGAAACATAATCTGTGCGTCCATCAGTGCCGGCTTGTACAGATTATTGAATTTTTTAAAGAATTTATTGTTAAAATAGTATCCGTTAAATCCGGTGATGCCGAGAAATTTCAATTTGAATCGAAGTTTAAGCCTGTCAAGGAAGAGACCGAAGGCGCCGGGGGCGCCAGCATCATTCTCCACTACATTTTTTTTCACAGCTGCGGGCCTGGTTTCGGCGGGAGCGGTTTTTTCTTTGTTCACTCTCCTGTTTGCCGGACGGTTTTCGACCCGCTTCAAAAATTGCTTCTGCTTATTACGGTCGATGGTCAGGCGCCGGCCGGTTTTTTTCTCTTCTACAACCTTGCCCCCGCTTTCCACGAATTTCTCAAAGAGGTTTTTTCTCGTTTTCTCATCGAGCCTTGAAACGCCAATATTATCTTTTGTTTTGTCGATCTTGCCTTTATCCATAATAGTTATCCGAACCGGGTAGAATAGAGCGATTTAAATAGACCATATCTTAGTAACATGTCGATTATATTTCAGTATAAAAGTAATAAAAAAAAATTATCAATCAAAATTTCTTTTGACAGCCTTCTTTACGATAGCAATCTTATGTCTGGTCGCCTTGTAAAAACCGGCAAAAAACCGCTGCCGGGGCGTCATTTCCCGATACAGAATCTGCTGAATATCGAATCCAGGACGTCATCGGTTGTTATTTCTCCTGTAATATCAGCAAGGGCTTCCATCAGAGCCTGAAGTTCAAAGGCTATTATCTCCCCGGGAGTTTGTGATTCAACGATGCCGCATACATTCGTAATTATCTCGTAAGATTTTTTCAGAAGGGTCATGATGCGTATGTCGGCAATAAAAGAATTTTCTATCTGCACATATTCATTTGTTATTCTTCGCGCTATGGCCTCTTTGAGTTCATGGAGCCCGGCCCCGGTTAAAGCTGAAAAAAGGACCGTGTCTTCCCGCAGATTTTTCTGGATTTCTCGTATCGCGACTGGATCCGCTATATCGGTTTTATTAATAAGGATGATTCTTTTTTTGTTTTTCGTTTTTTCAAGAATACGCCTGTCCGCATCGCCTATTCCCGATTGCGCGTCCAGGACCATGATGATGAAGGGCGAAGATTCTATTTTACGGTGACTCAGATCAATGCCGAGTTTTTCAATTTCATCACCCGGCGTGTCTATGCCGGCCGTGTCAACCAGATTGACATGCATCCCGCATACCTGGAATGGTTCGCGTATGATATCCCGCGTCGTGCCCGGAATGCTGGAAACGATAGCGCGTTCCTGGTTGAGAAGCAGATTCAGGACGCTTGATTTCCCCACATTCGGCTTTCCCGTAATGGTGATATCGACCCCGTGGCTAAGCTGTTCTCCCATCGCGCACCGCTCCAAAAGATCCCCGATGGATTCCTGTATCCGCCGGGCCGCCTGCAGGGCCTCATCCGGCGTTATGAATTCAATCTCCTGATCGGAAAAATCTATTCCCCCTTCGATATCCGCCTTGAATTCCGTTACGCGATCTCTGATCGCCCGGATCACGTCCCTGAGAGAGCCATGCATCTGGCGGAGGGATGTTTCAATTTCCCATTCGCTTTTAGCCGTTATGATATGATTGATTGCTTCCGCTTCCGTAAGATCCATTTTCCCGTTCAGGAAGGCCCGCCGGGTGAATTCTCCAGGCTCAGCAAGCCGCACACCGCCGGCATTGAGGAGCATGATGATCTTTTTGACAATGATCTGGTTTCCGTGGCAGAAAATTTCAGCCATCTCTTCGCCGGTATAGCTCCGGGGCGACGGATAATACACGATGATCACGTCATCGACCTGTTCCCCTTTATCAATCAGCGTGCCATAATGTGCGTGCCGTGGCTCCAATTCGGTGCCGGGATTAAAATGAGAGCTGATGGCCCTGCGGGTATCAGGGCCACTTACTCGAATGATCGCAATTGAAGAATTAACAGGGGGGGTAGCGGGTGCACAGATCGTTTCGTCAGTCATAGTCACCGATCATTGCTTCGGTATAATGGTCACTTTCCGGTAAATGCCCTGTCCTTCACTCTTGGTGGTAACCCGGCTATCGTTCTGAAGGGTCAGGTGAATAAGACGCCGCTCAAAGGGATTCATCGGTTCCAGTGTCCATGGTTTGCCCGATCTGATCACCTTGAAGGCTATATCCTTGGACATTTTTCTGAGAGCACGCTCCCGTTTTGCCCGGTATGATTCAATGTCCAATATGATTTTTTTATCGCTCCCGGTCATGTGGTTAACAATGAGATTAACCATGAATTGCAGCGATTCCAGGGTTTTCCCTTTCCTGCCGATGACAAGGCCCGAGCTGTTTTTGCTTTCAAGCTCTATGTAGACCTTTGATTCGCCTTCCTTGATGTCGGATATTCTGCAATCAAGCTCCATTTTGCTGAAGATGTTCCCGATTACCTCCCTGATGGAATCCGCGATGTCCTTGGTATCTATGTTATAAAACAGTCTTATCTTTGCCGGACGGGAAACTCCGAAACCAAATATACCGCTTTTACCTTCATCGATTACTTCTATATTAATTTTTGACGAATCAGTAATGCCGAGTTCAGCTATGGCTTTTTTTGTCGCATCGTCAACGGTTCTCCCTTCCACTTCTATAACCTTCATCATTGGCCTCCTGATTAATAAGAACACTATACAATTTCATTCGTTACAATTAATACCGGTTCGAAATTATTATCACCTATCCTTTATGAATCCTTCAACCACCGCTTCATGAAAGAAGCGGTGTACTGCCAGGAATCAAGCGGCCTTTTCCTGCTGCTTCGAGCGCTTATTGATGATCAACTGGTGAACAATCTGGAAAATATTCTGAAGGGCCCAGTACAGCACAAGGCCCGATGGCATGCTCCAGAAAATGAAAATAAACACCAGAGGCATCATCATCATCATCATTTTCTGCTGACCGCCGGTATCCACCGTGCTTAGCTTCGACTGGAAAAAAGTCGACACCGTCATGATTATGGGAAGTATATTCAGATCGAATCCTGAAACGGTCAGCACGGTATCAGGCATCGACAGGTCCTTCATCCACAACATGAAGGGCGCGCGCCAGAGGTCGATGGAATCGATCAGGGCGCTGTACAGTGCGAAGAAAAACGGCATCTGAAGGAGCAGAGGCAGACAGCCGCCCATGGGATTGACCTTGTTTTCGCGGTAGAGCTTCATCATCTCCTTCTGCATGAGGTCGGGCTTGTCCTTGTACTTGGCCTTCAATTCGTTCAGCTTGGGCGTCAGCTGCTGCATCTTTTTCATCGATTCCGTCGACTTGATGGTCAGGGGCATGAATACTACCTTTGTCAGTATCGAGAAAATTACCAGCGCCCAGCCGAGGTTCCCGATAAGCTTGTTGATGGAGATGAGGCACCAGATAACAAAATTCCTGATCGGCTCTATGAGCATGTTGATATCCGCCGCATCAACAATTGACTTGTCGACCGCGGCAAGTCTCTTTTTGTCTTTCTCGCCCAGGTATATCTTGAAGGATTTTTTTATTTCCTTTCCCGAATCCAGTGTATTCATCGGGACATACATGCCGGTGCGGAATCCCGAATTTTTACGGTTATCATGAATCACGCTTTTAGCAACTGATTCTTCAGGTATCATGATGAGCAGGAAATACCTGCTCATGATACCGGCCCAGTTTATGTTGCCGCTCTCTTTTTTCAATGAATCGCCGCCTGAAGAGGAGCCGCATCCCAGCAGGAAACCGCCGCCGCCCTTGTCCGCCTTCTTGAAGCTGCCGCCGATAGAGTAGATGCTCATGAGGCGGTTGTATGTATTGTTATAATCCAGCGTGGGACCGAGTATTTCACCCGGCGAGAAAAGGACCGCTCCATTTTTAAAAGCTACCTGGTTTCTCCCGTTGTTTTTAAACCGGTACTCGACCTTAAACCCGTACCCGTCATCCTGAAACAGGTATATTTTTTCGATCCGTACCGGATTACCGTTCATCCGGATATCGGTAAAAAATGTTACCCTGCCTCCTTCCTGACGGAGCTGCCATATCGCATTGCCGAGACTGCTGCCGTTAATAAATTCGTCATCATCGAACAGCAGAGAAAAATCAAGGCTCCCCCTGGCATTATAGGGATTCTTTTTTACGATGAGATCAATATTCCTTTCGAGATAGGTGCATCCGGTGATAGCCGCACCTTTTGTGGAAAGGGTTATCATGAACTTTTTTGTCTTTACGACGACTTCCTTCTCAGCAGCTCCGGCGGCGCCGGCGGGAACTACCTTTACCGCCCCCTGGCTCTTGTCGGCCGTATCTCTTTCATCTTTTTCTATCGTTTCAGTGGTAACGGGTTCGGCTTTCTTCGTCGGCTTGTCCGGTTTGAAAAAAATAAAATATCCTCCCCAGATCACGGCTATCAGAAGAATTGCGATAATATTTTTTTTATCCATGGTCATTGTCCTTTACTATAAACTAGTGGGTGTGTAGTCACATGCCTGTGCGCATGCAACATTCCGTAATCGAAACGTGAATCGGCATGTATTCTTCAGGAAAGCGGGGTGTTATTTAAAGAAGTGAAACGTTTCAGGGACCGGGTCAAAGCCGCCTTCATGCAGCGGGTGACAGCGGAGAATTCTCCGCACTGCCAGATAAGAGCCTTTGATCGGGCCATGTTTTTTTATTGCATCGATAGCGTAGGCAGAGCACGACGGATAATATCTGCAAGAACGGGGTAATACCGGGGATATGATAACACGATAGACGTTAATAACGAGTATAATGAGATTTGAAAATATTGTACCTGTTTTGTTATACTGATTTATACGCATTACTGTTGAATAATCCCGCTTTAGCAAATAGTGAAACAATAACCCGTTTCTGGTCATCAAACTTCAGATTGTTGAATTCACTATCGATCCTGACTATGATAAAAACCCCATCCTTCAAATCATTGAGTAACTCTGTGCAGATAACGCGTATTCTTCTCTTTGCCTTGTTCCTGATATGTGCTTTTCCGAAAGATTTTGTCAGTGCTATTGCGATTTTTATATTCTTTTTTCCATGTAATCCATTGCTGCCGTTATCAGGTTTCACATCGTTGCGGTTAATGGATTTCAGAGTATATACCCGAATACCCGTTCCCTGTATCCTTCTGCCTTTGAGATAAACTTCCTTAAATAAATTCCTTCCTTTTAAAGAATAAATGCTTTTCACGATTAGAAATTATTTCGGTAACCGCCGCTCATCGGATACTGTTAATTTATACCGCCCCTTGCTTCTTCTCCTGCTCAATACTTTGCGTCCCTCGGCGGTGCTCATCCGCGACCGGAATCCATGTTTCCTGTACTTTTTTACTGTGCTCGGCTGAAATGTCCTCTTCATGTGAATCACCTCGTATATATAAACATCAGTTGCATTCTAAATTATAAAGAAAGATGGTCAGAAAATAGTGAATGTACTATTTTAAAAAGAATCGCTTTTTGTCAATACTATTAATAAAAAAACTAAGTTCATGGTTGTGGTAAAATAAACCGGGAGAAATTTATCCCGATGAACAGAGACATTGATGCTGCAGATTTTATCGATATAATAAATTAATCAATCCTATTCTGCTATATTTGTTTCCCATTCTAATGTGACATAAAATTTTGATTGACAAATAATTTGCAGTGTATATTTTTTTTACCTGTATACCCATTTATGATTAAACATCGGAGTCAGTATCATGATTATTAACATCATTACCTGTGTGGTCTGCCTGGCCATGTTGATCCTTTTCAGGAAACTGGACAGGACAAACATTAAAATGGCAAAACTCCGGAGATATTCATCACGCCTCTTTGATGAATTCAAGTCTCTCGCCGAAACAGAGAACCGGCGGTTTAACGATGCTACTATCGAAATGGATATAATGATAAAAAAATCAAACGCCCTGGCCAGGATCATCAACTCCTCTGTCAAGGAAATCGAAGCAAAGCTCCAGGGGCTGGACATTGAAAAAACCAACCTTAAAAAGGTTGAGGATGATATCAGGGTCATATCGCAGTCGGCGCGTGATGTTAACAAGCAGATTGAATTCATTGCCGGGGCCAAGGAAGGATTCACCGAAATGTCTCTCAACATGAACTATCTGAAAGAATCGATCAAAGGGCTAAAAGGCGAAAGCGCGGAGATACTGCAGAATTTCAGCACGCGGCTTAAAGAACGGTCCCGGGAGCTGACCGCGGAATTCACTGACCAGATCAACAAGCTCCGCGAATCCACTGAAAACAAGGAAGACATCCTCGTCAATAACAGCCGCCAGAAACTGATCGACCTGACCGACACCTTCGAGCGTACGATATCCGACATGGACCAGCGCGTGACGGATACCGGGGAGATCCTACTCCAGAACTTCAAGATACGGATCGACGGCATTGCCAAATCCGTTGAGGGTGCATCCAACCTCCAGAACCAGATTGAAGTGCTGAAGATCAACCTCACCGACCTAGAAGGTAAAATATTTACTGATATTAAGGAACGCAGCTGCGCCGTTGAAAACGAGATTCAGAATTCCATCAACGCTCTCTACAATAAGGTCAGCACTGTTGAAACCAACATGAACGAATCAAAATCAAAATTGATAAAATCCTTTGAGGGCGAGGTCGACAAGGTCCGGAGCGAACTTGACAATCTCAGCATCCACGCCATTACCAAGCGCGACGAAATTGTACAGGCTTCCCGGCGCGAAGCTGAAGAGGTCAAGAAGGTGATAAACAGTTTCGAGGAGCGGTTCCATGAATTCGAAACGCGGATCATCAATACCGCCGACGCCAAGAACAATGAAATACGCAGGAACGGCGAGCAATTTAAAGACGAATTTAATGCCATGGAGCAGAAGCTTGTCGACATCAAATCTGAAATACTCAATTACGAAGACCAGAACAAGATCTTTTCCAAGACCGAGACCCTCATGCGCGATGTTGACACTGCGGTCGAAAGATTGAACCACATGCTCCAGGAATCGCAGAAGGAGTCCCAGTACCTCGACAGGTTCTTCAGCGACATGGAACAGATAAAAGAAATCTCGAAGGATCTGGACCGCGAAATCAGGGCATACCAGAACAAGAAAGAAAAGCTCACCGATATCGAAAGTGAAATCCGGACCCTGCAGGATATGAGCGATACCGCCATGGAGAAAACAGCGGGTTTCCATGACCAGTTCTCCAGAATCGACGCGGTCAGTTCCCGCATTGACGCCCTGGTCGAAAGCTACGCCAGCCTGGAATCAAGGATACGGGAACTACACGAGTACGAGGATGTTATAACGCAGAACCTCGATTCTGTCAACAAGGCCGACATCATGATACAATCGGTTGAAGGCAAAATCGGCGCCTTCCAGAAGGTCGTGGACCGCTCCGAAAAACGGGTAGACAAGATCAACCAGAACCTGCGTGGCGTGGAGGAGAACCTGCTGATCCTCAAGACCCGGGAAAGCGACATCAAGGAGATCAAGGACAAATTCAACGAACTGGACGGCCTTTCCGAAATCATGGAGGTCCGCGTCAAACAGATACAGGCCATGTTCAACAAGGTTGAAAAGCTCCGCGATGAAATCAGCTCCACCGATAACCGTCTCCAGGAGCTCTTCACCGCGACCGATAAAAAAATGCGACAGTTTGCCGACTTCATCCAGGCCGTTGACAATAACAATCCGATTCTGAAGCAGGTGAAAGGCGGCCCGTCGATGCCAAAAAATGTTACGGAGAATGTGATACGCACGGTCCGTGACCTGTCCGACAAGGGATGGTCCTCTGACGAAATATCCCGCAAACTCATGATGGATGAGAATTCCGTACGGCTGATTATCAATACGTCGTCTCTCTAGATTCAGCGGTTTTATACAGCGCCGTATTGAATGCCGGGAATACATGACAGGCCCGTCCTTTACCAGGGACGGGCCTGTTGTTATCAGCATCCGCGTTGTATGAGGCTGGACGCGCTGTTTTTATTCGCCCATCATCTTCTTTTCGACTTCTTTAATTATCTGCGCATCCGTCTGTTTCTTCCTGAGGACGATCCTGAACTTGATGTAAAGGTTGTTCGGCTGGATGGTCTTCTTCGGGAATTTGAAGGTCCACCGCTGCAGGTCGTCAAGGATGAGATTATCCAGCTCTATGAGATTCATCGGCTTGTAGGGTCTCACTTTCATCAGGGTGCCGCGATCGGGGAAGAGTGAAATATGATACATCCCTTCCCGGGATTCATCTATTTTGTCATACTTTTTGATTTCATCGCAGATATACTTGTCCCCGCCCGGGTCCTTGTCGCGTTCCATAGTATCCTGGTGGTCAGTCTGGACAACAACATACTTGTTTGACATGATGAGAACCCGGAATGTTTCTTTATTCTCCCCTTTCTCAAAGGGGGCGTCCAGAAACCGCTTGTTGGCGGAATCGATTCTCATATCTTCAGTCGTGGTGCAGGAAAACAGGGTCAGGAGACCCGGAATGATCATGCAGAGTATTGTTCGATTCTTTTTCATGTATCCCATCTTTAATCCTGTTGTATTTTTATGATGATGCTTAATCCTGATAAGCACCTTGTTAAGCGTTTATTGTTATAAATATATACAATTGAGAATGGATCGTAAAATTAATTCAGCAGTATAATAAAAAATAATGCGCCGCCGCAAAGAATTTCCGGCAATGATGCTGTTTTTTACAAAAATAATCTTTACGTATCACCATGATACTGGATTCATTGATTCACCGATCCGCATGAGGATTTGATTCCAGCAGTATCACGAGGAGGTTGCATGACGTTCATCATTCTTGCCGTGCTTGCGTTCCTGATCTTTATGGTTTTTATCAGATACAAGACCGTCACATCCGTTATTTTAGCCATCCTCCTGGTAATGGGAATCACCACAATTGTAATGTCGGCCGGAATTACCGCCTTACGGGAGAGCGGAATCCTCACCTTTTTCAACAGTTCCATAGGCCGCACAGACTTTTTTTATCTCATGGCAGCCTGGTATGGCGCCGACCTTTTCTGCTCAATCCTTATAATCAGAAATCACATTGCATACAAAAAGATTAATCCCGGCAGCGGCAAATGATGCCTGAATGCATTTTTAAAGAAAATCCACAGGAATCGGAACAAAGGTCATAATAAGGATTATCATGCAAAACCATCCGATGGCCTGTTCCATTCGAGAAAGCGGTTTTTCCTCCGGGATCTCCGGATGGGCCACCATGAGAAAGAGAAGCGTCAGGATAATCCACACGATCCAGCCCTGCCAGATGAACGATAAAATGCAGAGTCCCGCCAGGAAGAGCCATCCGAAAATTCTCTGTTTTCTCCCGATCAGCGCGTAAAGGATATGGCTTCCGTCAAGCTGGCCGATGGGCATCAGGTTCAGGCTTGTAATGAGGAAGCCGATCCACCCCGCCCAGGCGTAAGGAGAGAGATATATATCATGGCCGGCAGGTATGGCCCCATGAATCAGCTTGACGAAAAAAGCAAAAAGCAATGAATCGCCGAAAACCGGCATCATCAGATCTCCCTTGACAACGGGGAGAGGCCTTACATCAGACAGATAGATCCCGACTATTACTGCTGCAAGGCTAATGATAAATCCCGGCAGCGGCCCCATTGCTCCGATGTAGAAGAGCGCCCGTCGGTTTGGTATGGGTGTTCTCGTTTTTATGACAGCGCCCATGGTGCCAATAATTGACGGGAACGGTATGAAATAGGGAAGCGTAGCATTGACGCCGAATTTCCGAGCCGCGCAGTAGTGTCCGAATTCATGAACAAGAAGAATCGCTATAAGCGTTACCGAATAGGGGAGGCCGCTTATTAATACGGCAATTATGGTATCGCTGTCATTGGCACCGGCGAACGTGGTGCTCAGAAAGGTTACTATGAAAAGCACTATATTGATCGCGGGCCTGTTTTTTACTTCGCTCGGCTCCGGCACAAAATCCCGGGGCCTTCTGCCGGGCCGGTTCCCTGTATTGAGGCGGATTATATAACTACGGGCCCATTCCTTGAACGTCTGCACTATTCTCATATTCTCAACCGGTAAACCCTGCTCCTGCATCGTGAGGCGTTATGCAGGACAGGTGATCATTCCGATATCTTGCTGTAAACAGATATTTTTTTCCGTATATATTCAGGCGAGTATTCATTGGCCATGTCCCCCCTTGAGTCAAGGAGATGTTGATACAGCGCCCTGATCTCCTTCGCGGTTTTAGCCAGTTCAATATTCTTCTTTTTGACCGTGGCCACGCTGGTGAGGAACAGCCTTTTCAGATAGAGCGATATGAACCGGTTCCCGTCGGGAGAGTAACTCACGTCTTCTCCTTCGAGGCCGATCGTTATTTTTTCACCCCGCCTGATGTCGTAGGCATTGATAACCTGGTCCTGGAGGAAGGATATGATTTTGGGATACACGGAAAACTGTATGTTCGTGTTCAGGGAATTGCCCATCAGTTCGGATGATTTCTGCGCAGCGGCGTCATAGAGGTTTACCGAAAAGCATCCGGCATACCCCTTGCGATAGACCAGAAGGTTGTTGTCCACCCAGTGCAATTCGCTCGCCGATGTTATTCCCGGGATGCGCCACGATTTACCGGAGAACATAAGCTTTCCCAGGTAGGAGCCCCCGCTCCCGCTCACCACGACCAGTTTCTTCCGATTCGGCGACATGACGGCAATGGCGGGCGCTCCGGGCTGGAGTATGTCGGCGTATTCCTTCCTGCGCAACACACCGGTCATTCTTCCCGTTTCCGGAAAATATTCCATGATGCCGTCTTTTGATTCCACGAGGAGTGAATTCCCGCCCGGTGCCACTGAAAAATCGATAAATGGATAGGATGATTCGAGCAGCGCGACTGTTTTCTTCGATATATTCAGGACCTGTGTTTCACCGCGGGGTATTGATTTCTCCCCCTCTATCAGGCGCTTGATAAACAGGTATTTTCCACTGGCGCTGACTCTGACCGCCGTTATGGTCCCGGTAATCCTGAACAGCTCCTGGGACCTCCGAGCCGACCTGCTGTAGGCGTAAATGACGTTAAGCCGCGGAAGTTCTTTCACATAGAGGATGGTGTTGCCGTCGCCCCAGCAGGCGAAGACCACGTCGCGTTCGATGAATTGCGATCCGGCCGCCTGGTACGCCTCAATTTTTTTTTCCAGTAATCGGCTGTAGTAACTTGACCCGGCGTTTATATACAGGGAATCAAGATTGATATCGCGGGCAAACAGAACCGCCGGCTGGCATGCTGCCAGGACATATAAAAGATATGCGCAGAGAACTGATTTTTTCACCGGATTATTCTTTTATATCATCTTCAGCGGCATCCTTCGGCTCTTCCCCGGATTCCTTTTTATCCGGCTCTTTTGTATCAGTTTTTTCATTTTCCGCTGCCGCATTTTTTTCCGGAACTTCCGGTATAACAAATTTCTGTCCGGGGAAAATAAGGTCCGGGTCTTTTATCTGTTCCTTGTTGGCCATGTAAATCAACGGCCACAGTTTGGCGTTCTTGTATACCTTGCCAGCAATTCTCCATAAACAATCGCGCTTCTTTTTATTATAGATGACCTTGTACACCATCTTCCCTTCCAGCTTCTGCAAAAAACCCTTGTCTTTTAAAGTATCCTTTTCACCGGCTATCCCAAGGGAATAGAGGAGCGATTCCGCCTCATTGAATTTAGAGAGGCTGTCCCCGTATGATTCTCCCTCCAGCAGTTTTTTGCCGTCCGCGATCATCTCCGCAGCCCTGTCGGTTTCATTTTTATACTTATCCGCGGTGTCCCGTTTACGCGTCTCCTCCAGGAGCTTTTCCACCGACCTGGCCTTGTCCTGGGCAAGCCCTTTAACCGTTTTCTCTTTCGCTATTGCCAGGGAGCTTTCAGCATCGGCGATTTTTTTGTTTGCCTCATCTGTCTTGTCCTGGTCAAGAAGAGATTCAGCTTCATTGAGGGTTGTGACAACGACCTCTATGTCCTCTCCGGCGAACTCCGATCCCCTCTCCTTTTTAAGTGTCTCCGCCTCCCGCCGCAGCTGGACGATGCGTTCCCTGGCCGATATTTTCTGAACCGCAAGCTTGACCTTGTTCAGGGCCGTTTCTGATTCTGTGATGAGCGGGACGGCTTCCTTTACATTATTCTGGGCCACGAGGGAGCCTGCCTTCTCAAGATTCGCTCCCGCTGCAGCCAGTTCCTTTTTCTGCTGGTCCGACAGTTTTTTGGAATTAAGATCGTCTATTTCTTTCTTCATCCTGGCTATATCCTCATTCAATTGAGGAACTTTCGCCAGGCAGAGATCTTTTGTTTCCTTGCCCAGGGCGGCTGATTCCTTGGCCTTCAGGTACGCATCCCACATCTTTTGATCTTCCTTGAGCTTTCCGGTTTCGGTGATGGCGTTTCCCGTCTGGGTATATTTTTCCGGGGCGAACTGTTCCGCGTTAAGGGCTTCGGCCTCTTTATACAAAGCATTCGCCTCGGCAAGGGTATCGTCGGTCACCCGCGGCAGCGAGGTCTTGATTGCCAGTTCGGCAAAATTGGCTGATTCGACGGCCGCTTTCCTGGCGTCGCTTCCTTTTTTATCGACCATTTTATCATGGCTTAGCTTCAGCTGCTCGATAGCCTTGGTGTAATTATCCGGGTCATATTTCTCGGCATTGACCTGGCGGGCCTTTTCTATGGCGGTCCTGGCCTTTACCATTTCCTGTATAGGTACTTCAATATCGCATGAAACGAAGCTGACCGCTATGCATGCCAGGATGAATATGTTCAATGTGCGTGCTGCCATAATACCCTCTCATTGATTTGAAGATACTGTCTTTATAGCCCGATTATTTGTTACTGTCAATGCTTTTCTCTCTTGCTGATAAGATATCAATGTCACCAGCGCTATTATCCCGAAAATGATTATTGACAAATATCAATCCCTTATCATTATGTGAATCGTTATCATCGCATTGTGCCAGTTGCCGCAAATTATACTGCCGAATAAAAATCTTTCAAGGAATAGTACGACATGTCAAAAACCGCTTTTATCACAGGTATTACCGGCCAGGATGGCGCCTACCTTGCCGACCTTCTGTTGAAGAAAGGCTACAGGGTTTACGGCGGATACCGACGGACAAGTTCACCAAATTTCTGGAGAATCGAGGAACTCAATATAAAAAATGATTTTGAGCTCATGGAGGTTGATATTCTTGACACCGGCAACCTGATACGGACTTTCGACAAGGTCAAGCCGGACGAAGTATACAACCTGGCAGCCCAGAGTTTTGTCGCCGTATCATTCGAGAAACCGGTACTCACCGGTGAAATAACCGCGATCGGCGTCACGAGGGTCCTCGAGGCAATACGAATCGTCAATCCAAAGATCAAGTTCTACCAGGCTTCCAGTTCTGAAATGTTCGGCCTGGTCCAGGAAACACCGCAGAGAGAAAGCACTCCCTTTTATCCGAAAAGCCCCTATGCCACGGCCAAGCTCTACGGGCACTGGCTTACGATAAATTACCGCGAATCGTACAACATATTCGGCTGCTCCGGGATTCTTTTCAATCATGAATCCCCCCTTAGGGGCATAGAATTTGTCACAAGAAAAGTAAGCGACGCCATTGCCCGCATAAAGCTCGGCAAGCTGGATTGTTTCGAAATTGGAAACATGGACGCCAGAAGGGACTGGGGCTACGCGAA
>CAZZHU010000002.1:0-26494 GCA_964654045.1 uncultured Leptospirales bacterium | reverse complement strand
GTCGAGGGCATGTGGATGATGCTGCAGCAGCCGAAGCCGAAGGATTACGTGCTTGCCACGAATGAGAATCATTCTGTCCGGGAATTTATCGAACATGCCTGTAACTATGTCGGCATTTCCATTCAGTGGAAAGGTTCAGGCGTTGATGAAACCGGCATTGATGCGCAATCGGGAAAAACCATTATAAAAATAAACCCGAAGTTCTTCCGTCCCGGCGAGGTTGACCAGCTTCTCGGAGATTACACACTGGCGAAAAAAGAACTGGGCTGGGAACCAAAAGTCAAATTTAAAGAATTGGTCCAGATCATGGTCCAGAGCGACCTTGAACGGGTGAAGAGATCCTTGTAGTGACCGTATGGCGGTTCTCCCGTGAATCATTCAATCTAACAATGAAACTATGAATATATTGATCACCGGCATCAATGGTTTTGTTGGCACGACGCTGCGGCGCCTGCTGGAGGCTAAGGGATACAGCGTAGCCGGTATTGATGTAAGGAGCGGCGATAGCAGCGTTCGTGTAGTCGATATTACCGATCAGGCCGCGGTCATTCAGTGCGTAAAAGACCTGGCGCCGGATTTCATTTTTCACCTTGCCGCCATCTCCAGGGTAGATTATACAAATCCCTCACTTTTATATACGATAAATGTGACGGGCACGCTGAATCTTCTTACCGCTGCATCCCATCTCCCCAAAAAACCGGATTTCCTTCTGGTCAGTTCATCACAGATATACGGGATCGTTGAAGAAGCGATGCAGCCCATTTCAGAACAGACTCCGATCAAGCCGATTAATCATTACGGAGCAAGTAAAGCCTCAGCGGAACACCTGGTGCAGGTATTCCACCACACATACGGTCTGCCTGTGTCGATCGTCAGGCCTTTTAATCATATCGGCCGGGGTCAGGATCCTCACTTTGTGATCCCGAAAATAATTAAGTCAATAAAAGAAAATAATATCAACATCCAGCTGGGCAACCTGAGCGTTATAAGGGACTTCCTTGACGTGCGGGATGTTACTGATGCATATGTCAAAATCATGGAAAACTTCAAAGACGGCAGGATCTTCAATATAGCCAGCGGAATCGCCTATCGATTATCAGATGTTGTTGACCTCATCCAGGAAATCGCAGGAGTTAAACTGAACATACAGCATTCCGATTCATTATTACGGAAAAACGAAATTGTAAAAGCGATTGGCGACAGTTCGTCATTCAAAAAAGAGTATAACTGGGAACCGGTTCACAGCATCAGGGATAGTCTCGAATGGATACTATCAGATTAATTTATCAATCTGAAACAATTATTATCAACGCCTGCGATCAATACCGCCTCCCCGCGGACCAGGTTTTTGTCTTGACTATATTTTGAATAGAGATATAGGTTGCAACCCGACCAAAGCAGTAATAATATTCTTGACGATAACGAAAAGCGATGACAACTATGCATCTTTATATATTATTAAACGATATCCGACATGCTTTTTAACTCATTAGATTTTTTTATATTTCTTCCCATTGTGGTGCTGGTGTACTATTTACTGCGCCACGAATGGCGATGGATATGGCTTCTTGCTGCCAGCTGTTTTTTCTTCGGGTACTTCTACTATTCAACGTATGTCCCCGGAAAAACTCATTTCTATTATTACGTCATCATAACCCTTTCAGTCATATCGGTTATACTTGTCGATTATTTTATTGCCATCGTAATCGAGAAAAGCAAATCATCAGGATCAAAAAAGTCAAAGATATATTTGCTCATTGGCATATTATTCCCCCTTGTTCTTCTTTTCATATTTAAATATTTCAATTTTTTCAGCCAGACAGTTTCTCAGATCGCTTCATTCCTGAAGCTGAATTATCCCCCGCAAATATTAAATATAATCATACCAGTGGGCATATCGTACTACACCTTTCACAGCATCAGCTATATCATTGATGTATACCGGGGACAAAAACCTGAACGGCATTTCGGGATATTCTCGCTCTACATACTGTTTTTCCCGAAGATCGTTGCCGGCCCGATCGAGCGGTCTGGAATGCTTATTCCCCAGTTCAGGAAAGAGAATACCTTCGATTATCAGCGCTTCACCGACGGGCTCAAGCTCATGGCCTGGGGATTATTCAAAAAAATAGTTATAGCCGACAGGGCCGCCATAGTGGCGAACGAGGTCTTCAACAACCCCCACGGCTACTATGGTATATATCTTATAATAGGCTGCTTCTGCTTCATATTCCAGGTATACTGTGATTTTTCAGGGTATTCCGATATAGCCGTGGGAACCGCCCAGCTCATGGGCTACAAATTAACCGACAACTTCAAGCGTCCCTATTTATCTACCTCTATATCAGATCTCTGGCGTCGCTGGCATATCACGCTTATTGCATGGTTGAGGGATTACATATACATCCCCCTGGGAGGAAAACGGGTAGCCAGGTGGCGCTGGCAGTACAACATCATGGTCATTTTTTTAGTGAGCGGTATCTGGCATGGCGCCAACTGGACCTTCATCATATGGGCCAGCCTGAACGGTTTCTATCAGCTTTTCTCGATCTGGACCGAAACAATACGGGCGCGTTTTAACAGCCTTATCGGATTGACGAGGATCCCGCGTTTTCATAAAGCCCTTAAGATCCTGATCACATTCCTATTATTCACCTTTGCCGGTATCTTCTTCAGGGCCAATACAACCTCGGATGGTTTTTATATAATCACCCATCTCCATAAGGGATTCGGCGAACTTTTTCAAATCATATCAGCTCTGGATTACGAAAAACTCAAATTTTTCCTGGTCATACAAAACAAGGTGACCTTTCTGGGATTCGCCAAACCGGCTTTTCTGCCTGAAATGGCCACGCTTGCCCTGACCCTCATCGCCTGGTACTCCGTGGAAATCATCCAGGAAAACAGCAAGCACCCGCTGCGGCAAATAATTTCTCAAAAACCATGGTACATCAGATGGGCGCTGTACTATGCCATGCTTTTCGCCCTGGTATTTCTTGGCATATACGCCAATCAGCAATTTATATACTTTAAGTTTTAGGCTGCGCGCTCTATGATTAAGCTGATCATTAAAATAACAATATGCTTCCTGCTCATGGCGGCAACCATGTCCCTGATCTGGATCATTCCCGGAACGCACCCCCACGATCTTGCAGCCCTGTTGAATAAAAGGGAAATGTTGAAGACGAAGCAGCCACCGCGTATTATCTTCGTGGGAGGAAGCAGCGTCCTGTCCATTAAAAGCGACCTTATTGAAAAAGAGCTCCGCTATAATATCATTGATATGAGTTCCTGGGGCGGCATGGGCACCAGGGAGATTCTTGAAGAAATCAAGCCCTATATTAAACCAGCCGATGTTGTCGTCATAACCATGGAATACGGCACGATTCTCGACAGGGATTTTTACACCTACATTCACACCAATGAAGAAGCAAAAAAATTCCTTTTCCTCATGTCCCCGGGGCGGCATATCCTCGAGTATGCAAACAGGGGCGAGGTATTCAGCCTGATAAAGCTCATGCATGAACTGGCCCAGATGAAAACCCAGTCATTTATTTTTAAACTGGCGACATTCAACTATTCCCATCTCTTTGATATCGGCTTCCCCGGTTTTAAGGATGAATTCAACGCCAACGGCGACCGGAACAAACCCTATATGATTTTCAGGCCCCTTGGCGACAGTAAAACTAATTACAGTTTTCCCGAATGGGAAAAACTCGCCTTTCTTAATGATTTTAACGATTACGCATCTGGACACAAGGCCAGGGTGTTTTTTTATTTTTCGCATTTCCCGGAAAAACAATATAAAGCGAACGAAAAATATATAGAAGCCTATTATCTGCTGATGAAAAAATCCTTCAAGGGGACCATTATCAACAAGCCTTCGGATTTCATTTATCCTGAGGAATACTTCGCGGACACTATTTATCACCTGAATGAAAAGGGAGAATCCATCCGGACGCCTGAAATGATAAAAATGCTCAGGAAAGCATTATGATCCATTCTTTCATTCTGCACCACCAGCCAAATGCATTTACTTGCAATTTTATCCCTTGCAGTTCATCCATATAGCAAAACTGATAGACCTTCCCGTCAATGCCATGCGGTAACTGCTCCCCGCATATGGCGACAGCCTGTGTGTAATCAAATTTTATGCCATAATTGATGGCAATTTGAAAAGATCCATTTTTTCATTGACGGTATGGCGTCATTCAACTAATTCATCTTGTGGAGCCATCATATCATGATAATCGGTGTTGATGCATATTACCTTTTTGCGGAACATATTGACGGACTCGGAAACTACCTCCTGAGACTTTTGAAGGAACTTTCCCGAATCGACCGGGATAATGAGTATCGTCTGTATGCGCCCGGTGTGACCCATTCTGACTATGCGGAAGCCATATTCTCGAATCCCCGGTTCAAGCTGCGTGAAATCAAGGGGATCTTTCAGAGCAAGCGCCGTCTCTGGCTCCAGAGCCCATCCCTGAGAAAGCAGATACTGCAGGACGGTATTGAATTTTTTTTCGCCGGCGCCGAGTATTTTCCGCTGTTTCTGCCAAGAACGATCACCGTGGCAACCACGATCCATGATGTCGCCTATAAAGCCATGCCGGAAGCCATCTCCCTGACCAACAGTCTTTTTTACAACTGCTTCTTTCCTATTTTTATCAAGCGGGCTGACCTTTTTTTTACCGTATCCCATCACTCGAAGAAAGAGATGACGACCTACCTCGGTATACAAGAAAATAAAATTTCCGTTATTTATAACGGAATCGAACTGAAAAATTTTTCTCCTGCGATAAAGGGGGAGAAGAAGGATTACATACTGTTTGTCGGCACACTCCAGCCCCGGAAAAACCTGGTAAACCTGATCAAGGCCTTTTGCTCCATTGCCGGCAGGATCAGCGATGATCTCGTGATCGTGGGAGGGAGCGGGTGGAAAAACAGTCCCCTCGGCGAGCTTATCGAGGGCCTTGACGACCGGCTTAAGAAGAGGATTATTTTCAAGGGATACGTCAGCGGCGACATGCTTGGACGGCTCTATCGCGAGGCAAAACTCTTCGCACTCCTCTCCCTGCATGAAGGCTTCTGCTTCCCCATACTGGAGGCCATGGCTTCGGGAACGGCGGTTCTCACGGCCAGGCGGACTGCGATCCCTGAAGTCTTCGGCGACTCGGTAGAATACGCCGATCCTTTTTCGCCGGAAGATATCGCGGCAAAGCTGTATGACCTGTCAACAAACGAAAATAAACGCGCAAAGCTCCAGAAGGACGGGCTGTCGCTATCAAAAAAATATGACGTACGAATCCAGGCATCTCACTACTGTTCCTCTTTTACCGCGCTAGCCGCCACGATCAGCAAGGGGGCGAAAATCAAATGAATATCGTCATAAACGCACGGGTCTTAAATGAACGCCATGGCGGACCTGCCCGGTACACCATGAATGTCATCAGGGAACTCGCGGCCATTGACAGGAAAAACCGGTACCTTCTTCTCATGTATGATACCCTGGATTTCAAATTTCCCCTTCCTGATAATTTCAGCGTGAAGGTCGTCCCTTTCCGTTCAAAAATGTTTTTCGACTATCTTTATATTCCGATATATTCCTGGCTTAACCGCGTCGATGTTTTTCTGTTTCCCAAAAACACCTTTTCTCCGCTGGTGCGGGGCAAAAAGATACCTGTTTACCATGATATCGTGTATTTTGAAGATTTTGATTTTCGCGAATTTAAATATTTCGACAACCTTCACCATAAGGTTATGATACCCGTGGCGGCAAAATTCTCCAAAATTGACCTCACCGTGTCAGATTTTACCGCCTCCCGGATGAAATCACTGCTGCATATCAATCCGGGTAAGATCCGCGTTGTCAAAGAAGGAGTCGAGCCGCATTTCAAAAAAATTACCAATGTAAAAAAGCTCAGGCAGACCGTGAATAAATACCGGCTTACAACCCCCTTCTTTTTTTATGCCGGATCCCTGAGCCCTCGGAAAAACATGCTTAACCTCATCAGGGCCTTCATTAAAATAAAGGATTCCATTCCCCACGGCATCTATTTTACTGGCGGAGAATCGTGGCTCGATACCGAAGTCCATGACATGATAATGGGGAACGGTCTTCAAGACCGCATCATCAAGCTGGGTTTCATAAGCGAGGAGGAATTGGTGATCATGTATAACCTTGCCGACTGTTATCTCTATCCCTCGCTCTACGAGGGGTTTGGTCTTCCCATTCTGGAAGCGCAGGCGTGCGGGTGCCCGGTTATCACCAGTACCGTTTCTAGCTGCCCTGAAGTGGCCGGGGACGGCGCCCTCTATGTCAATCCCCGTGACGTAGATGACATGGCGGGAGCCATGCTGCGCATCGTGAATGATAAAAAGCTGCGAGGTTCCCTTGTTAAAGCGGGATCCAAAAACTTCCGGCGCTACACGTGGGAGAAAACAGCGCGCGGAATACTGGACGTATTAAACGAATGCGCCAGATAACGGTTTCTGTGAAAATAAAGGTGAATAGCGATACCGGAGCAGAATCATGAGAATTGCCGTAGAAGCGCATGCTCTCAGCCAGGACAGACTTACCGGAGTCGGCAACGTTATTCTTCATTACCTGAACGAACTCCAGAAGCTGGATGGCAGCAATGATTATTTCATTTACACTATGGAAGATTTGAAGCATGTCGCGATCACCAATCCCCGGTGGCGCCACATCAGCTTCGATTACCTCCTGAAGCAGATCCACGTTTCGGTGAGTGAGGCCTGGCACAGGCTGAAATCGGAAAACGAAAAAAACAGAACCTATCTTCGGTCCCTTCAGATTCTCTATTACCGCCTCATAAAAATCATCATTGGGATCATTGATGAAATGGTTTATTCCATCAAGCTTTCATCATCACTCAGGGACAACAAGGCGGATATTTACCTGGGCACCTCCGCATATTTTTATCCGTACTTCTTCCTCTCTCCCGTAAAAAAAGCCGGTATCCTGTATGACCTTGTATGGAAGCTCTACCCTGAAACGATGGAATTCGGGAATAAATTGCGGATGAAGCTCTTCACCCTGCGGAACATGAAAAAAATGGATCTTCTCATAGCGATATCGGAAAACACGAAAAAAGACGCACGGGAATTACTGAAGCTTGAAACACGGATTGACGCGATACCGCTGGCCGCGGATCCGCCCATATTCTATCCTGCTTCTTCTTCATCGGTATCGGCAGTCAAAAAAAAGTATGGTATTACAAAAAAATACATCCTTTCCGTCTGCACTCTGGAACCGCGGAAGAACCTCAAGGCCCTTCTGGATGCGTATCGGAAAATGCCCGGCCGGCGCGACTACCAGCTGGTCCTCGTGGGCATGACCGGTTGGGTCATATCCGATCTTTTCAAAGACGTCAGATCATCGGACATCAAGGATAACATCCTGATTACCGGGTATGTCCACAATTCGGAGCTCGCCCCTATCTATACGGGGGCCGAGCTCTTTGTGTTCCCGTCATTGTATGAAGGGTTCGGCCTCCCGGTACTTGAAGCCATGCAGTGCGGATGTCCGGTCATCACCTCCACCACCTCGTCAATCCCGGAAGTCGCCGGAGATGCCGCGGTCATGATAGATCCTGAAGATGTGGATGGCCTGTCCGCATCCATGGAAAAGGTGCTGAAAAACAGTTCATTGCGGAAGAACCTTGCCGGAATGGGATTGAAGAGGTCAAAACTCTTTTCGTGGGAAAAGGCGACCCGTTCCCTCCTGAGCAGCCTCGAATCATTGAAATAGCTGACATGGTATATTCATCCCTGTCTCCGAAGGCGTCGGGGAAGAATAATAAAATAATCTATTTATTCTTGACATTATACTCAGCCTCAATTAGAAAACTATATCAAGAAGTTATTACCGGTCAATGCCTTGCGAAAAAATAAATTCGCTGATTAAAAATCTCCCATGGCTCAATCCGGCCATCCGTATCATTAATTAAAATCTGAGGAAATTAAATTTTCTTCAGGCAATAACATTATAATTATTTATGGAAAAAACCTACGCAATTATATTGGCAGGAGGCCGCGGTCTCCGTCTTGCCAGCAAAACACCCAAGCAGTTCCTTCCCCTGGGAACAAAGCCTGTCATCGCCTGGTCCCTTGAGCTTTGCGAAGCCCTTCCCGGGATAGACCATATTCTCGCGGTTGTTCCGGAAGTTTTCTTTCCCGAGATCAATTCAATTATCAGCACACAGGGCATCACTAAATTCATTAAAACCATCCCCGGAGGCGCAACAAGGCAGGAATCGGCATACAATGCCCTTTCATCGGTCAATTATTCCGATAATGATGTAATCATATTCCATGATGCGGCCCGTCCCTTTGTAAGTCCCGAGACAATGCAGGCCTGTATAACCGAATCAAAACAGCACGGCGCCGCGGCCGCTTACGTTCCCGTCCATGACACCATCGCGGAGATCGATAACGATTTCATCACATCCGTGCCGCAGCGCGACAGGTTGTATTACGCGCAGACACCTCAGGGATTTCGGTTTTGCGTCATCAACACCGCCCATGAGCAGGCCCGAAGCAGCGGCCTTGCCTTCACCGATGACGTGAGCCTGGTCCTTGCCGCCGGCTTCAAAGTAAAAATGATAGACGGGGATTATTCAAATTTCAAGATCACCACTGATTATGATTACCAGACAGCCTGCGGGATAGTGGAAACCCTTGATAAAAATCCACGGAGATGATAATGAAAGAAAAAAAGAATAAAATAGACAAATTGACCGCGCTGGTTACCGGTGCTTCTTCGGGCCTGGGGGAATCCTTCGCCCATGATCTTGCCCGCCGGGGCCACGACCTGGTTCTGGTAAGCGAAAACCTGAAAGAGTTACAGCGCGTGAAAAAGGAAATCGGATCACGGCATGACGTCTCTGTCATAATTCTTGAAATGGACCTCTTCAGCCCCGTTTCATCGGACCGGATATGTAAATTCTGCAAAGATAAAAAGATACAGGTTGATATTCTAATTAATTGCGCCGGCATATATCTGAACATCGACCGCGAAATGACCGACATACAAAGTGTTGAAAATGTCATCAATCTCCATGTTGTATCGCTGACCAAGCTCTGCTTCCTATTTTGCAGGCCCATGATAGACCGCAGGCTCGGTTATATCCTGAATGTCTCTTCAATAAATTCAGAGTTCCCTGACCCGGCGTCCCTGACGTACGGCCCGACTAAACGATATGTTCTTTCATTTACGGAATCCCTCCACTGCGAGTTGAAAGAGCACAATATCCGGGTCACCTGCCTGACTCCGGGCGGGATCCGCACTAATTTTTTCACTGCCAACAATGTTTTTATTCCTCCGGTTATCCGGTACACCCTAATCTCATCCGATGCCTGCGCAAAAAAATCACTCAACGCCCTCTTCCATGGTAAAGCCCGCATCACGCCCGGCATAACCGGCAAAATTCAGTCTTTTTTTCTTCGCATGGTGACGCGCCCCAGCACCTACCCTTTAATTAAAAAATCATATTTTTCCATGAAAATTAAATCCAAGCGAGATGACTCCGCAACATCTTCGGCCGGCCCGTGTTAAGCAGTTTTCAATTCCTCCGATCCTATCCTGACAGGCTGAGGGCAGCCAAAAAAACCATTGGGCCGTAAAAAATAAGTTGATTATTTCCTTTAAAAGAATACAGACTCGACGGTATTATTGAGGTTCATGCTTTGAAACATAGAGCTCTACTAGTTACCATTGTTCTGGTTCTATCGCTGTCATCCTTCCCAGCCGCGGCAGATGCTCTTGATCTCACCATCGGCGGATCCGCGGTATATACCTGGTGGAATCCCTCATGGAACAACGGGAAGATGATACTGTATACGCCGGAAATATACCGTATAACCGATAGTCATTTTATACAATATCCTCCTCTGACGTTTTTCAGATACGGTCCGGACCTGAAAATTAAATTTCTGCGCCGTTGGGAGATAACCGCCGCTTTTCGTTATGGCCAGGTGACAACGAAAGGAGGAAATTACGGATTTTTACCATCGCCGGTTTACCGGACCATTAAAAATAATATCAAGTATTATGATATTTACGGCAGCGCCGGTTATTTTTTCCTGGATTACCTGAGCCTTTTTGTTGGACTGAGAACGGAATTATGCACCACCCTGTCATATTATAAACATGCTGATCCATTGAATGCTGATATATACGTCTCGCGTATAAAAGAAAAAATGCTGAATTTTACACCGGAAATAGCCATCAACGTATCTGTTCCTGTCTCGGAGATTTTCACATGCATTCTAGTAATTTCCGGCACCTTCCAGTCAGGTTCAGAAAAAAGCGAATTTAAAAACGGCTTCAGTAAAAATGGACTCCAGTCAAATTTTGCAAAAATCCCCACCGGCAGATACTATGCCCTGGGCGGCACCGCATCCTGTTCCGTTGCAGTCACTATCCCCAAAACCACCCTGTCATTATCACTCGGCGGATACTATAGAATCCTTGGATATTTTCAGAAAAAATCCGACCGCGGCTTCTTCGCCCTCGATGGTTCACATGACCACACCCTGGGAGCCGTCTGTTCTGTCGCCTATACCTTTTCTTTCGGCAGAGAGAATAAACAGAGGGTATGGATCCCCCGCCCCAATTATGAGTAACTGCCATTCCCATACCGGGCACAGGGACGCCTGTGCCATTAAAAACTTGACAGGCGCTTTCATGCAAAATATCTGTCTTTGAATTATTATCGATGAGGTTAATTACATGATCGGATGCACCTATGGCTCATTTTTCCAGGTGACCGTTGCCGGCGGATCCTACCAGGAAGGACTGGTGACCCATCTCCAGGGTGTTCCCGCGGGAATATCGCTTCAGGAGGAGGAGATTTATTTTGACCTGCTCCAGCGCAAACCGGGACAGGGCGAGCTCTCTTCACCGCGCCGGGAGCCTGACATTCCCGTAATATTTACCGGGGTCAACGCGGCCGATACCATGACCGGTTTTTCCAATGAAGGCTATACCAACGGGACCCCCCTAACGATCCTTATTCCCAATCTTGACCGCCATTTCGAGCATATCGAGCAGTATCGCGTCACCAACCGGACGCCCCGCCCGGGTCATGCCTCCTATGCCTCATATCAGAAATACGGCCAGTGGGATGACTCCATCGGGGCGGGTATCTTCAGCGGACGCTATACGTCTACCATAGTCGCAGCAGGGGCCATAGCCAAAAAAATCCTGGCTGACCGCGGCATTGAAATTTTTTCCTTTGTCCGTGAAGCCGCAGGCGTTGTCATGGAGGATATGGAATACGATATCATCCGCGACAGGATCACAGCCTTTAAAAAAATTCGCCGTGACATGGACCCCGTGTATAACCTCGTGTTCCGGGAAGGTCGTTTCCGTCCCGGCATGCGCTTCGTGGAAAAAATCGCGATCCTTGCCGACATTGAAAAAATGGTTCCCGACATCAAACGGCCCCCCCTTTCGGATAAGGAGATAGCCGGGCTGGCCGAACAGGGGCTCCATCCGGTTCTGAACTGTCCGCACCTGGAAAGCGCGCGGGCGATGTATAACAGGATAATCGCAATACGAGACAGCGGCGACTCCAGCGGCGGTATTGTTGAAGTTGTCGCCCGCGGTGTGCCCGCCGGCATCGGAGAACCGGTATTCAACAAGCTTGACGGCGAGCTTGGCCGCATGATGAGCATCGGCACGGTCAAATCCGTTGAGATAGGCGCGGGCCTCCGGGTCAAGGACATGACCGGCAGCCAGTGCAACGATCAGATGTTCATGAAAGACGGAAAGGTTGCCTTTTCGGGCAATAACAGCGGCGGTATTACCGGTGGCCTCACCACCGGCCAGGACATAGTCGTCCGGCTTTCGATAAAGCCGACCCCGACAATCGCCAAGCCTCAGACGACCATCGACAAGATAACGAACACGGACGCCACCCTGGCCGCCGTTACCAGGCGTGATCCTACTATTGTCTCACGGGTCTGGCCGGTCGCAGAGGCTTTCATGGCTGTCGTGCTGCTCGATCAGTTCATAATCAATACAGCGCACCGGGAGATGAGAAAGATATATGACAAATAGCCATGTATGCGGTTGTAACGGACCGTGCACGATTGTTCAATCATACTGTACTGAAAGCCGTAATAATGAAGATCTATCACCATTTTCCGGAACATAAGAACCTGTTTGTTAATCCGGTGGTAACCATCGGTAATTTTGATGGCGTCCACCTCGGTCACAGGAAAATTCTGTCCGCACTCCTGGAAAAAGCCAGGGAGAAGTCCGGCGATCCGGTAGTGATAACCTTTTCCTCTCACCCGAGAAAGGTCCTCAACCCGGAACATCCGATTAAAATAATCACAACGTCAGACGAAAAGGTCAACGCGATATATAATTTCGGCATCCCTAATATTATCCTTCTTAATTTCACCCGCCAGATGGCCGAGATGCATGCCATCGATTTTTACAACGAAATTCTGATCGGAAAACTCGACGCCAGGTATCTTGTCATCGGGTACGATCACGCCTTCGGAAAAAACCGGGAGGGGAACTTCGACTTTCTTGCCGAGCTTGCAGATTCAACGGGCGTGGAAATTACCAGGATCGAGGAAGAGGACCGTTTTGAACACCCCATTTCATCCACGTGGATCAGAAAGGAAATTGAAAGCGGGAATATTTCAAAGGCCAACACGCTCCTGGGATGGCGCTATACGCTGTCCGGCGTCGTGGTGGAGGGTAAAGGCCGCGGCCGTGAGCTCGGGTTTCCCACCGCGAATATCCATCCCCTGCATCAGGACAAAATAATTCCGGCAGACGGTGTCTACGCGGTCCGGGTCATATTTGACAATGGTACGAAAAAAAACGGCATGCTCAATATCGGATCAAACCCGACGTTTTCCGGCGAAACCAGGACAATAGAGGTCTGTATCTTTGATTTTAATGAAATGATTTATGACTCGATCCTCACGCTGGAATTCCATGAAAGGATACGGAGTGAAATCAAGTTCGGATCAAAAGACCTATTGATAGAGCAACTGGGAATTGACAGGTCAACCGTATTGAAACTACTGGAGAATTACAGTGATTGATGCAATCCTGCTGGATCTTTTCCGTCAAAGCGGCGATGTGTGTTTTTCACAGTATACATCCCCGACAGGAGAAATCTATATACTGGGAAACGATTTCTCAGTGAAAGCCCTGATATTCAAGAGTTCATACCCGGGGACCCCGCCTATAAACAGATATTTCCCAAAACGCGGGGGAGTATGCATTGACGCGGCCATTGCGTTTCTTGATGATTATTTCAATACATCCACGGTCAAACAAAAAACCGGAATAGCCGGAACTGTTGTTAAATCAGACGGCGAGGGTAAACTGCTGATCGTCACGTTAAACAGAATCACCCTTCCCCTCGATCTATCCCATTTCACCGTAAAAGAAATCGCCATTTACCGCGAATTATCAGGAATTCCTGCGGGAGCAACCATATCATACGGTCTTCTTGCCGAACGCGCCGGCATTCCCGGTGGCGCCCGCTTCGCGGGCAATGCCATGGCAAAGAACAATTTCCCTATTATCATTCCCTGCCATCGCGTAATAAAATCAGACGGATCGATCGGCAACTATTCAGGAGGCATACACATAAAAAATTGCTTACTTGAATATGAAAAAGAGGTATTTAAATGAAGTTTTAATTTTTTTATTGAAATATAAATATTGTCTTTTTATTATCAAAAAAAACATTATATTTATAAGGTGCGTTGTTGTTTGCATATTGTCCCTGGTTTTTAAATATATACATGCGGGGATAAAAACCGTTAACAGTCCTGTGTGATTTTAACAAGCGTTATGAGCAAAACCAGAGTAATTCTTGTCGAGGATGACCCGATTACAGTATTTGCTGTTCAAAAAATGCTGGAAAATCTGGATTATTCCGTGATCGAAACATTTTCGTCAGGAGAAGAGGCTCTTGAGAGGATCAGCTCATTGACTCCTGACATCATCATCATGGACATAACCCTCAAAGGGGACATGAACGGCATTCAAGCGGCCGCGATAATTAATAAAAATTTCCGTATCCCCGTCATTTATCTCACCGCAAACACAAGTTATGAAACGATTCAGAAAGCCAAAGAGACGACAAAATCTTACGGATACCTGCTGAAGCCTGTGAAGGGAATTGATCTGCACTGGACCATCAATACGGCCCTGAAGCGGCACCAGCTTGAAGAGTCAATCTGACGCTTACTCCCATTCAATGGTGCTGGGCGGCTTGGATGATATATCAAAGACAACCCTGTTTATTCCCTTTATTTCATTGATGATCCGATTCGAAATTTTCCTGAGCAGATTCTCCGGCAGATAGGCCCAGTCTGCGGTCATGGCGTCCACCGAGGTGACTCCCCTGATTGCTATTACATTTTCATAGGTCCTGCTGTCGCCCATGACACCGACGGATTTGACCGGCAGAAAGACCGCAAATATCTGCCACAGGTCATTGTATAGGCCGGCCTCCTTGATCTCCCTGACCACGATATCGTCCGCTTCCTGGAGAATGCGTATCCGCTCCGTGGTGACCTCGCCGATAATTCTGATGGCAAGACCAGGCCCCGGGAAGGGCTGCCGGTTGATGAGCTCATCCGGCATGCCGAGCGCCCGTCCGAGTTCACGGACCTCATCCTTAAAAAGCTCTTTCAGCGGCTCTATGACCCTGCCGGACTTGATGAGCTTCAGCACCTCCGGCACGCGGTTATGGTGGCTCTTGATCGTGTCCGAAGGGCCTTTGGTGGATACCGATTCGATCACGTCGGGATACAGCGTCCCCTGAGCAAGGAAATCAAACCGACCGATCTTCTTCGCCTCTTCCATGAAAACCTTGATGAACTCCCGGCCGATAATCCTCCGCTTCTGTTCCGGTTTATCAACGCCCCGGAGCTTTTTCAAGAACCGTGCCGACGCGTCCGCGTAAATCAGGTTCAGCTTCATGTGCTTCTTAAAGCGCTCGACCACCTGTATATGTTCGTTTTTCCGAAGCACGCCGTTATTGACAAAGACACAGTAGCACCGGTCACCGATGGCCTTCTGCAGCAGCATCGCCGTTACCGATGAATCGACCCCTCCCGACAGGCCCAGGAGCACGGTGCCGTTGCCGACTTCTTTTCTTATTGATTCAACCGATGTTTCTATGAAGGACTCCATGTCCCATGTCGGCCGCAAGTTGCAAATACCGAACAGGAAATTCTCGAGCACTTTCTTCCCGTTGACGGTATGGTATACTTCAGGATGGAACTGCACGCCGTAAATTTTGCCGGCCCTGTTTTCAATGGCTGCTATTTCCGCGTTTTCCGATGACGCGATCACGGTAAAACCAGGAGGGAGCCCAACTACCTTATCGCCATGGCTCATCCACACCTGTTCGCGGGATGACAAACCCCTGAACAGGGGGGATTCTTCCGTGATATCTACCATGGCCCGGCCGTATTCCTTGGAGCAGGCGCTTTCGATCCTCCCCCTGAAGGCCTCAACAACCTGGTACAGGCCATAACATATGCCCAGCATGGGGATATTCAATGAGAATATTCCGGGTGCCGACTGAGGCGCGCCTTTTTCATAGGTGGAAGAGGGGCTGCCGGACAAAATGAGGGCGGCGGGCATTTCCTTCTTTATTTCATCCACGGGATAATAATAGGGCACGATCTCCGCATATACATGCAGCTCCCGTATCCTGCGAGCTATCAGCTGCGTATACTGAGAGCCGAAATCAAGTATGACAACCCGCTCATTCGGTATCCGAACGGCATGTTCGATCATTTGCCTGCCTCTTTCATCCTGATGTATTCTTTCAGCCCCATCTGTTTCAGCTTTTCATTGCGCCCTGAAATTTTTTGCGCCATCTCATTCCGGTATCGCTCAAGCCGCTCAGCGAAGGTTTTGTCAGACAGCGAAAGTATGCTTACCGCGAAGAGAGCTGCGTTGGCCCCCCCCGCTTTCCCGGCAGCCATCACCGCGACCGGGATCCCCGCCGGCATCTGAACCATCGACAGCATTGAATCCAGCCCGCCTGCTATGGCGGTTTCGACAGGAATGCCGAGGACAGGAAGGGTCGTATGAGACGCCACCACGCCGGGTAGATGGGCTGCGCCACCGGCAGCAGCAATAATTACCCTGATCCCGCGCTTCGAAGCAGTCGCCGCCCATTCCGTGGTCTGAATCGGGCATCGGTGAGCCGAGGAAATGACAACTTCAAAGTCAACGCGGAACTCTTCGAGAATATCAAAGCAGTCCTTGATCTTCGGAAGGTCAGAATCGCTTCCCAGTATTATTCCAATCTCAGCCATGGTTTCCTCCGGTGAAATATAGTGCTGCCGATACCGGCCGTTCAACTATCTTATACCAACCTGAAATTCGCCCGATTATCTGTATCATTATCGAGGATGCGGAAAAGAAAAACAAAAATGAAAACAGGTTATTTTGTCAATAATGAAATTTATAACGACAGCATTATGTGCTCTTCGCCGATAATCTACTTGACGGAAGAAGCAGGCGCACCACATAAATAATAGGGCATTGTATTCAACCGGTACATTGATCCAATGCTCCTCCGTTGCCGGTTTTTTGGGAACATTAATGGGATAATCAAGTAGAATACTATGAGTTATGCAATAATCATATTCTTCATAATTCTCATCATTATCACATTAATATTCATAAAATCAACATCTTTTCCCTCAAAAATACGTAAAGCCGAGGAGTTCCTGGAAGAAGGCGAGACCAGCAAAGCAAACGAGATCATAAAAAAAATACTTGATCAAAAAAACGAATACGCTCCGGCCCGATATCTGCGGGCGCAGATTCTAATGAAGCAAAACCAGTACCTCCTGGCAATTTCAGAATTAAACAATGTCCTCGGCATTCCGGATTTTAAAAGGTATATCAATGAAATTGAAATCCACTATCATCTGGCCCGCCTGTACAATGACACGAAAAATTTTCCGAAAGAAATTGAAGAATATAAAGCCATACTCACATTCAATCCTGAAGACCTGACGGCCAACCACCGGATAGGTCATGCCCTGTATAAGAAAAAAGAGTATAAAAAAGCGCGCGAGCACCTGCTCAAAGCCACCATACTGGATCCGAATTTAACTGACGTCTATCTCCCCCTGGGCATTTCCTGCTTCAACATTTCTGATTATACCAAGGGCGAGGAATACCTTACCAAAGCCATGGGTGTTCCAGGAGACCACAGCGATGCGCAGTTTCATCTCGGGTCGATCTACATGATGAAAAAAGACTACAGAAGCGCCATTCCGATGTTTGAAAAATCAAAAAAGGACCGGAAGTATTACCTGAAGAGCGTCTATAAAATTGGGGAAATCTATTCCCAGATGGAAGAATATGATAATGCCATCGAAATTCTTGAACAGGGACTTGGCAGTCTCAAGGAAAAGGATGAAGAATCGCTCCAGTACCGGTACCTCCTGGCGGAATGCTATGAACATCAGAATAAAATAAAGGAGGCGTTCCACCACTGGACGAAAATCGTTGAAGAGAACCCGAATTTCCGCGGGACACGCCTCAAGATTGATTCATATCAGGATGTGCTCGGGAATGAAAGCCTGATGACCATGTTTGTCTCGTCTCTGGAATCGCTGCAGCCGACCATCGTGGAGATGATATCGAGCCTCAACTACAATATCATCTCCAAAGACCGGATAAACTCCAACGAATACCAGTACCGGGCCTATAACATAAAGAGGATCAACGACCCGCCCATCCTCATTTATTTTCACCGGACGACTCGCGAAATAACCGAGGATAACATGAATGATTTTCAAAAGCTCATCGTGGATGAAAAATGCAAAACCGGCATATATATCACAACCTCAAAATTCAGCATACGGGCCAAAGCCCTTGCACAGTCAAAAACGATAGAACTGTATGATGCCGATTTTTTAAAGCGGATAGTGGAAAAAATCCAATCCAGAAAAAAAATGAAATAGCGAAGAGTCATGAAAAAAACATATGCCTTTGTCACCGCAATTTCCGGCGCCCTCCTCCTGTTCCTCAGCAGTTGCTCCCTTGATCCGGACAGAAAACTGAACAGCGCCATTGAACAATACAATGAAAAACAACCGAAATCGCTCCAGGCCCTTGAACGGGAGTTCATCAATACTATCGCCATTTATTCAGTGGAAGGCGCCAATCTTCAGTCCAGCGGAACATTTCTCTACCGGATTCAGGATAACAGCGTCGATGTTGCATACCCGTCGAAAAACAGTTATACCCTTACGGACGGTGATGCAATTAAATGCATCGACAGCACCGGGGACTTTACCGTTATCAGCGACGGTCAGCAGTTCTGTATCTTTGATGGCGACGGTGATCATAGAAATGATGAAACCATCGGTGACAAAAAAAACCAGGTCAAAGCCCTTCTCGTCGATAGCGATACCATCATATACTATAAGAATTTCAAACTCTTCCGTTATAGTATTGTTCATAATTCAAGCGAACAGATTCTCAAGGAAACATTTCCCCCGCCTTACAAGAATTACTATCTGGCCCAGCTTACAAAAAGGGATAACCTGCTAAGTATCGTCACCGGCATTGCCGGTTCGCACTACCTCAACCTGGTAAATCTTTCAACCGGGGCTGTTATGGTGAAAAACTTCGTTATGTCTTCTTCAAGGCATCACATCGGTATTGACACCATTCGTTATATTGCCGGTAATTCGGGGAACTGGGAACTGATGCAGTACACCATTGACAGTAAAGGAAAAAAATCCGTGGCAAAGCTAGCGGATATCGTCGATATCGAGCTTACCGACCAGGGATATCTCCTGGAAACAAAAACAGGATTATGGACTGCTGCGTATGGAAAGGATAGGATACGGATACCTTTTTCCTACGAGCTGGCAGGCAGATATAAAGGCAGGATAATCCTGAAATACATGAATGCGTATTATTTTATAGACATGAAAAAAATGTTTTCCGTTCTGAAAAAACTTACTGAAAAAACGCCGGATTTATTTACCGGTCAAAAATAACAGCTACTGGGGACATGTCATCTTCCAGCCTGATTTAATGAAAATAACATCTATTGGTCTTGACAAATCAACAATAATGTAATACTGTCATATTCAATTAGCAATGAATAAATTTTATCGTACAGAGTAGTAGTCATGAGTGATATTATTACTGTGGGTGTTGCGCAGATACGATATTCTTCTTCGCCTTCCGTATTGCGGACGATTCTCGGAAGCTGCGTAGGCGTATGCATATACGACCGCGTTAAGAAAATCGGCGGCATGGCCCACATCCTTCTACCGGTAAACCAGAAAGGAAACCCGAACCTGGAAAAATACGCAGATACCGCTATTCCCCTGCTGGTGAAGACGCTCCTGAAAGACGGGGCAAAAAAAGAAAACATGTCAGCAAAAATCGCCGGCGGCGCCTCCATGTTCAAATTCGGCTCCAACATATCCCTCGGCCAGATTGGAGACCGTAACATCGAGCAGACTAAAGTTGAGCTTGAAAAACTTGGAATATCAATCCTTGTCGAAGATGTGGGCGGCAACCTGGGAAAAGTAATCGATTTTTACCTGGAAGACGGCCGCATGAAGGTAAAGGCCGGCGGACAGGAAAAAATGTATTATAAAGTATAATATCGGTCGTCCGGAGACTATGTATGGACCAGAATATAAAACAGCAAATTGAAACGATAATCACTAATATCAACCAACTGCCCCCGCTACCGGAAGTCGCGAGCAAAGTCATCAACATGGTAAGCAACCCCGATGTTTCTTTCAAGCTGGTTGCGCAGGAAATATCCAAAAACCAGGCCATGACCGCCAATATACTGAAGCTCTGCAATTCCGCATTTTTCAGCAAGGGTAAAGAGATTACCTCTATTGACCGCGCCATCGTTACCCTGGGGCTCAAGGAAGTGAAAGACATAGTCCTCCTGGTAGCGGCCAAGCCGGTTCTTGATAAACCCGTCACCGGATACGATCTGGCGCAGGGTGATCTGTGGAAACAGGGTTTGGCTGTTGCAACCATGTCACGCGACATCGCCGTCACGAAAAAAAGAAAGGACCTCTCCGATATCGTTTTTACCGGCGGCATCATACACAATGTCGGCAAAGTGGTCATAGCCCTGTTTGTCCAGCAGGCGTTCAGGCAGATACTTGATCTTGTCCAGAAACAGAGTATAGCCTTCCATCTCGCGGAAAAGGAAATCATGGGGTATAACCATCAGGAAGTGGGTGAAAAAATACTGATCAAATGGAACTTCCCGCCGGTTCTCAGGTCCATTGTGCGCTTTTACCAGGACCCGGCCGGTGCGCCGCCGGAACATATGCTTGAAGTATCAATCGTCCATATCGCCAATGCGATCTGCCTCATGGGCGGGGTCGGTATCGGTAACGACGGCCTCTACCATGAAATCAAGGATGAGGCGATTAAGAAAACCGGCCTTACCCAGGGCGAACTCGAAGAATTTTATACCCGGGTTCCGGATATCCTCAAACAGATCAGGGATTTGCAGTAATACCATGTACCTGATAAAAGCATGTCCCACCTGTAAAACCAGGCTGCGGTTCCCCATCGATAAAGGCACCATCAAGGTCAAATGCGCCTGCGGTTACAGCTTCATCGCGAATCCTGATAACACCGACATCTACAAAGATGCTTCATTCGACCTCAGCCACACGACGGGCACGTTAAAAAAAATGGCCCCCGTTAAGAGCGCCATTAGTAAAATTAATTTCGAGCAGATTTTTGAAGCAATTATCAACAGATTTCTCAACATAAAATACAAGGTCCAGAACTTCCGGCTCCTTCCCGATGCAGAAAAGAAAAAGATCATGCTCACCATACTTTTTTCATGTATTGGCCTGATCGGCCTGATAGCGACCATTTACCTGCTTACACACATGTCCGGCTCCAGCGGAAAAATCATCATCTGACATCATTTATTCCAATCGTATGTAATAAAATAGCATCTATAACTATGGGCACATATTATACTATCAATGATACCACATCATATCACCGGGAAGGCTTAAAAACCCTCGGGTGGGAACTTACGGTGACTAACGCCATGGAGGAACCCTTAAGCCCCTGCCGGAGCGTTGTAAACAAGCAGGGGAGCTTTGGCGAACTGCTGTTTGACCACTTAAGCGCCACCATACCCTTTAATTCCATTGCGTCAGTAATAGAAATCGGTGGCGGCTACGGTTATCTCATGAGGGATTTTATGCGCCGGGGATGCTTTACGAAAGCTGCCATGATCGATCTATCCCCGGTTTTACTTGAGAAGCAGAAGGAAATCCTTAAAGACTTTGACATATCATTTATTGAAAATGATTTTTTCTGGATTGACACATTTTTTTTTCATCAGTTTGACCTGGCTGTTTTGAATGAGATAGTCGGTGATTTCCCAACCATTTGCGATATTTCTCCCGATTTCCATAAAAACGCCGGTACGGGCGCTGATCCGATCATGGACAGAGTCCGTCATTATTTCAAGAAATACACCCTTCCGATCCCGGATGAATCATTTAATTTTAATATAGGGGCCGTAGAGGCGGTTGAAAAACTCTGTTCTACCGGCGTCAGATACATATATCTGAGCGAGCACAGCTGTGAAGCGCGTGTACCGGCAGACATGAAAGATAAAATCAGGATAACAGGCCCGAATAATCCCGAACGCATTCCCCTCATGGGTCACTATGAATACACCATACGGTTTTCATATCTGGAACATGTTGCTGAACAATTGGGATACCGGGTGCAGAGAGGCCAATACAGGGATTTCATTCCGTTCGCTTATACCGATAAGCTGAATTTTATTCTGACATCCAATTCACAAAAAGACGAGCATGAAATAATCAGGCAGTTTGTCGAGGATCTTTACAAATACGAGTACCTGCTGTTGATACGGCGGTAAAGAAAGCTTATTGGGGCACCCTCACATCGGGCCATGGGTGACCCCAATTCCGAAAAACCTATGCGCCCGTCTCCTTTTTTCTCTGGAGCAGCTGTTTGTAATATTTTGACCCGGTCATGTTCGATTTTTCAAGATCTTCAATTTTGGACGCCACTTCTTTGGCAGTCATCTTGTTGATCTTTTTAGTCTTGCTTGCCGCCGCCTGGGCGCCCTCCGGTGCTGCCGCTCCTTCTGCGGGCTGAGTTGCTTGTACTTCTTCGGCCATACGTGTTTCCTCTTTGTAATTTTATTGCTTGCTCACATGATGCTGCATGAATCCGGGGGCAGCATGCCATACCCCCGTGGTACACATAAAACAAAAAACAAATATCACGACTGTCAAGACTTTTATTACGCTACCGGTAGTTCTTCCATTCGCGCTGCAGCTCCCGGTCAACTTCGCGTTTTTTAATGCTGTCCCGCTTGTCATACTTGGCCTTGCCGCGGGCCAGGCCAAGCTCCACTTTTACTTTCCCGTTTTTAAAATACAACCGCAGCGGCACCAGGGTAAATCCCTTCTCCTGCACCTTGCCTATCAGCCTCTTAATTTCATGCCGGTGGAGCAGCAGTTTCCGGTCATGGACGGGTTCATGGTTAAACCGGTTCGCCATCTCGTAAATGGCTATGTTCATTCCCGTAATGAAAATCTCGCTGTCCCTGACGCGGGCATACGATTCCTGGATACTGACTTTTTTCTGCCGTATTGATTTTACTTCGCTTCCCGCCAGGACAATGCCCGCCTCGAATGTTTCGATTATCTCATAATCGAACCGGGCTTTCTTGTTCCGGGCAATTTCAATAAAGGTTTCAGCCATAACGCGCTCCAGTGAGAACAGGCGTAACCATGCACCCCGGATTGTTTAAGCGTCAAGATTAATACGCATCATTCCGGCAATTTTCTGCATCAGGAGGAGACCCGCTCTTATTACGCAGTTGTTTTTTTAATTGATAGTGAAAGCATCGGCTGAAACACGTCATTCGCCGATAATGCTGTCCGCGCAGCGTATCCCGTCCACAGCGGAGCTGACGATGCCGCCCGCATATCCCGCTCCCTCCCCAACGGGGAAAAGGCCTTTCAGCGTAACAGACTGGAAGCTGTCATCTCTTCTGATACGCACCGGCGACGACGTTCGTGTTTCAGCCCCGATAAGCACACCGCTGTCGCTGATAAATCCCTTCATTTTTCTGTCAAATTGCTCTATCCCCGCCTTCAGTTCATTCACTATCCATTCAGGCAGGCACCGTCCCAGTTCGGCCGGAATCACCCCCGGCCTGTATGATACCGGGGGCAGTGACGCGTCAATCCTTCCGCGCAGAAAGCTCGTTACCCGCTGCGCCGGAGCGGTAAACGATCCCCCTCCTCCGGCATAGGCTTCTTTTTCTATCTCGCGCTGTAACGCAATCCCCCCCAGGATCTCCGGTCCGCAATCATCGGGCGATACTGTTACAACAATGGCTGAATTCGAAAATGGATGGTTCCGCGCCGAAAAGCTCATTCCGTTGGTGCACAATCTGTCCTGCTCTGACGAGGAATTGATGATCCTCCCTCCGGGGCACATGCAAAAGGAGTAGACTCCCCTGCCGGTGGCGCGGTTGACAGCGGCAAGAGCGTAATCGGCCGCCGGGAGCAGTTCCCGGTACCGGGAACTGCCGTACTGAATCGAATTGATCAACTCAGCGGGATGCTCGATTCTCACTCCCATGGCAAATCCCTTTTTCTCCAGGGCCGCTCCCCTGTGCTGAAGCATGGTATAGGTATCACGCGCCGAATGGCCGGTGGCCATGACTACCTTAGTTGCCGGCACCTCCCTTCCCTGTGATGTGATTATACCGGCAATGGTACCGCCGGAGACAACAAGGTCATCGATTGATTCATTGAAATTCACCTCCGACCCGGACGATATGATTTTCTGTCGGATATTTTTCACTATGGCCCTGAGACGATCCGTGCCGATGTGCGGTTTTGCTTCATACAGGATCGACGCGGGAGCGCCGCATTCCACCATCATGTTGAAAAACCAGTCAATTTCGGGACGCCTGGTTCGCGTTGTAAGCTTTCCATCGGAATAGGTGCCGGCCCCGCCCTCGCCGAAGAGCACGTTGCTGCGCTCCTTAAGGACGCCCCTGCTTTCCAGTATCTCAATGTCCTTCATCCGCTCTTCAACCGGCTTGCCCCGCTCATAAATCTCAACCCTGCCGCCGGCTTCAATAAGCCTGAGGCCGCAGAAAAGTCCAGCCGGGCCGCTTCCGGCTATGACAACCCGTTCCCTGATGTCTTTCCTGCGCGCCGGCGTCAATTCTTTCGGTTTATAAACAGATATATCAGTATTTGCAAGGAGTGATGTTCCCCGATCATCAGGCAGATCAATGATGACGCGATACCGGTATACGATTTTACTTTTTTTCCGCGCGTCAAGGGACCTGCGAACGATGGTGATATCAAAATCGCAGTCGATAGAATACATATCCCTGACGCGTTCTTTCAGGCGTGATTGATCTTCATCCGGATTGAGAGTGATAGTATCAACAAGCAGTTTCATAGGATGATAGTGGAAATGATAGAGGAAATTTTGTCAAGATGAGAATGATTCACCCGCACCGTCATTCCTTCCATCATCCATGAAACGGGAAAGCCAGACCCCGGTTCTTGTCTGCCCGGGGTTTAAAATTTCGACGTCTCCATAACCTGCCTGGCCGCGGTCTCCAGGATCTTAACCGCGCCGATCAGCATCTTGAACCGCTCGTCCTTTGTCTGCCCGTGATAATACCGGTAATAGATCTGCTGCGCGATAACGGCAAGACGGAACAGGCCAAAGCAGAAGTAAAAATCAAAATCATGTATAGGGCGTCCCATGATATCGGCATAAAGGGCGACCTGCTCCTTCCGGGAGAGCATCCCTTCTATGTTGGTCGCCATCATCCTTACCATCTGGATGTTGGGCGGATCGTCCTTCTCGATCCAGTAGGCGATGGAGTTCCCCAGGTCCATCAGCGGGTCCCCGAGGGTCGCCATTTCCCAGTCAAGGATTCCGATTATCTCAAGGGGGTTCTGGGGATTCAGGACCACGTTGTCGAACTTGTAATCGTTATGGATGAGGCACGGCCTGTCGGTATCGGACGGCATTTTTTTGGTAAGCCACCCCATGATGTCTTCATAATCCGGTCCGTCGGGAGTGCGCGCGTCCCGGTACCTGCCGATCCAGCCCTCCACCTGGCGCCTGACATACCCCTCGGGCTTCCCGAAATCCCCGAGGCCCGCCTTCCTGTAATCGATTGAATGGAGCTCGCACAGGACCCTGATGAGGTTCTCGGAAAGGGTTCGGGCGCTCTTCGGATCGAGATTCATCCCTTCCGGCAGATTCTTCCGTATGATAAGGCCGTTGATCCTTTCCATGACATAAAAGGGGCAGCCCATGACCGCGGGGTCTTCCGTGTAGACCAGAGGCTCCGGGCAATATTTAAACACCGGCTTCAATGCCTTGAGGATCCGGTATTCCCGGGACATGTCGTGGCCGGATTTCGGCTTTTTCCCGAAGGGCGGCCTCCGTAGGATCATCTCCCGGTTTTCAGCCTTTACCAGATAGGTCAGGTTCGAGAAGCCGCTCGGGAACTGCTTCACGGTTAATTCGCCTTTGAGACCCGGGATTGAATCCCTGAGAAATTCCCCGACCTTGACCAGGTCAAGCTCTTCTCCTTTCCGCACATCTACCGGTTCATCTTTTTTTGCCATAATCGCCGCCTCCTGTTCTATTGCATAATGCCGGCAGTGATGCCCGCGACGCGCATTACTGCGCTTTTTTCATTATGAATGATTCCACTATGGTAATAACAAACTGCGCATATTCCTCGACCGTTATTTTTCTCTGGGCATATTTCCACTGCTTCAGATACCAGTCCTGCATCATGGCCTTGATGACGGAGCCGGTCAGCTGTACATTGTCCACGGTGAAGACCTTTCGTTTCACGCCCTCGTCCATAATATCAGTAATGAACCGTTCGGTCATGAGTTCGCTTTCAACTGAAATCTTCTGGTATTTCTTGTTAAGGTTCTTCGTCTCCATGAAGAAAAAGTAAAACCAGCTTTTCATCAACTCGCTGAGGTACAGGTGGGTGCGGATGGCGTCCCGCAATTTGTTGCGGGGCTCGCTCTCCCGGTCAATATGCTCCCGAAATATTTTCTCCACTGTCAGCTGGCCATGGTACTGGATCATGCTCAGCAGATCCTCCTTGCTCCCGAAATAGGAGTAGAGGGCCCCCATGCTGAGACCCGATTCACGGCTCAGGTCACGGAGACTCATGGCGTCAAATCCCTTCCGGTAACTCAGCTTCAGGGTGGTGTTGACAATGGTAACAAGATTTTTGACGGCCACATCTTCTTTTTTAATCTTGATGACATCGCGGTTTTCCCGGTAGAAATCCCGGCACAGGTCCTCCACCGATACCATCACCCGCCTGCTGAATTCCTGAAAGCTCATCGCGTCTCCTGTTTTTTCCCA
>CAZZHU010000001.1:95239-112428 GCA_964654045.1 uncultured Leptospirales bacterium | reverse complement strand
AGCTGATTTTGACCCTGGTGAGCCACCAGTTCGCGGCCCCGGTCAGGGGATCGATGTCACTTGCCATGATTTCCTTCGGATTCACGCCTTTCTTCCTGGCATACTTGGTGTAGGCCTTGTGCCCGAACCCCAGGGGAATCGCTATCGCATCGGGCGCCACGGTGTCGGTGAGGTGGGCCCTTACGCTGCCGATCTCGCCCCGCGATGATTCGATATCAATCCGCTCGCCTTCGCTGACGCCATGCTTGTCAGCCGTGTCCCGGTTAATCTGCACCCAGAGCTTGCCCTCGGAGTAGGTTTTATCGTCAATGGTCTTGAGCACATAGGGGAAGGCCATCCCGTCGCCGTCACCCACAAAGGTTAACTCCGTCGGCACCAGGGTGAGCGGGAATTCCTCGGAAGCCTTGAGCGTTTTCTCAAGAGCCGCGAGGCTGTCTTTCAAAACCTTCGCGTTATAGTTTACGCCGCCCGCGCCGATCACCCCGCCGTAGGTCTTGACGAGGTCAACATAGCTGTTCCACTTGAAGTTGTCTTTGGCGCTCTCAACCTTCTGGGCCAGCTTGATAATGGCGTCGCCGGCATGGATCGCTTTCGCATAGGCCTTCACCGGAGCCGCGCCGATGGCGGTCTCGGATTCGACGAAGCTCAACGACGGAAAGATGTAATCGGCGTACATGGCCGAATCGTTCAGGAGAGGCATGATTCCCACGACAAAGGCATTCTCCATCTTGGCGGCCAGGTCGGCGCCGTATACGCTCTTGTATACAGGATCCGAATCATTTATGAAAAGCATTTCAAATTTTCCGTTCTTGATGAAATCGTCAAGGCCGGAATACTTTTTAGAATCTTTCAGGGTTGCCGCGGCATCGGCTGAAAGGGCCGGTTCACCCAGGCCCTGGCTCTTCTTTAAGACGGCCCCGCGGGAGCCGACCATTGCGTTCAGCGCGTACACTGCCATAAGCTCGGCCGAGGAAGAAGAAACACCCGCGCCGCCGCGGCCTGCGACCGCGATCGGGTTCCTGGCGCCGGCAAAGGCGTTTGCCACGTCTTCAATCTGTTTCGCCTTGAGCCCGGTAAGGGCAGCGACCTTGTCAGGGGTGTACGCGTCGACAACGGCCATCCAGTCGCCGCCGCCGGCGGCCCGCCCTCTCTTTTTAAGGCAGTTGGCGATGCCCATCGCCAGGATCAGCTCGGTACCCGGCTTGATGGGGAGCCACTGGTCGGCCAGGGACGCCGTCCGCGTGCGGATCGCGTCGGCCTGGACCAGCCTGGCACCCTTGTTTTTCAACTCGACCAGGGCCTTGTTCATGGCGCAGGCTGTTCCCCAGCCTTCAAAGAGACGGGCGCCGAAACTCAGTATATAATCAGCATTGCTGAAATCGTAATCAACATAACCGCCCAGCGCCGACTGCGAGAGAGCGGCCAGCGATGGCTCGTAAAAGGCATTACCGCTGCCGGCGGACTTGACCAGGCGGTCAAGGAGAGCGGCTGAAAGGTTGTCATTCTTGTTGATGCCTGCTATCAGGTTGCCTTTCTTTGCGCCGACAAGGCTGTTCATTTTCTTTGAAACGGCCGTCAGGGCCTCTTCCCAGGTCACTTTCTCAAAAGCCGAGGCTTTTACCGTGCCTTTTTTGCCGGTGCGTTTTAACGGCGCGTCAATACGCTCGGAGTGATAAAGCAACTGGAGCACGTTCTGGCTGATGGGACAACCGCTGTTCGATGATTCAATTTTAACCGCACGTTCACCGATCATGCGTATGGACATTTCGCACTTCTCCCGGCATGCGGAACAGAGCGTCTTCAGGTATGCTTCGCTTCCGGGAACCGGAACTAACTGGTCCTGGGTCCATTCGAAAAGCCACTGGAAGCCCCAGAAAGGGGCCCCGGAGAACACGTATCCCGTGAGTCCACCGGCGACGGCACCTCCGCCCATCATCAAGAAGTCTTTTCTTTCTATTTTTTTCATGGATTATTTCTCTCCTCTGATAAGTTTCATGATAAATGTAGAATAGAAAGGTACACTATAGGGGATCCCGATAAGAAGTATTGTCCGTTTCACCAAGCTTCTCCTTTCATGTTTCTGTAGTAAGGTAAAAATTGGTTTTTATTAAAAAAAATGCGGCTGCGACAATGCCATTATTTAACTGGTTTATATATTTTAATTTGCGGGATATATGTCAACAAAATATTAAAAATTCTTGTAGATTTAGTTCTCCGGTAACAAAAAATAAGTAACGGCTGTCAGCAATTCAACCGCATCCGGGTTTCCGCACAATCGGGCAGCTGATAAAATAACACATCATGCCTGCGCTGTTATCTGCCGCATTGCCAGGACCGACAGATCATCGCCGTGGCCGGCGGTATCGGTGGATGAGATGCCGATTGCAGGATCGATCCGAACGGCCGTTTCGTCGGTAATCTTAATCCTGTACTTCACCAGGGCGCTCCTGATCCGTTTTTCAATACCACCGGCTTTACGCGAATTTACATCGGGCATTATAACCGCGAGGAAATCATCATGACGGCAGAGATAACCGTCATCCTTTATAATATCCGTTATTGAGGGCGCTATCAGTTTTATTATCCTGTTCTTCTCATTATCCCCCATTTGTCCAATTTCACCAGAGAGCAGGACAAACATGAGTGAAAAATCCTTGCCCTTGCTTTTCCACGCCTTGACGCATTCATTGTATTTCAGGTTGTAGTATATCCTGCTGTGAAGCCCGGTCCCGGCGTCCGTCATCACGTCGTTGACAACGATATAATCATGGATGTTCTTCACCATGCCGGCTATGGCGGCAGTGATCTCGCGTATCCGGTCTCCCTGGAAGCCGCCCCGCCCTTCCATGTTTACCGCTCCCAGGAAAATATTATTATACACAAGGGGAAGGATGATTTTCCGGCCTTCTTCGAGCACCATGGTGGCGCCGCTTCTGAGCTCCCTGCCCGCATCGTTATCGACGTCAATGGTATCGAAGCTGACAGAATCGATCCTCAGGAAGGTTTCCCCCGCGAGCTCCATCGTCTTGACCAGCTTCCCGGATGGGTGAAAGACATACAGGGATATCGCATCGGTGTCGCAGGAGGAATTTATCCTGTTGAACAGTTCATGGACGTACCCGCTCAGGCCGTCTGAAACGACATTTGCCGTATCATGCGAAACGCCCTCCTCCCGCGAAAGAGAGGCGCCCTCGAGGTCCAGGTCGATCGTATGCGCCTCATCCGGCGTTTCCAGCCTGGATTTTTTTACCGCCGCGGCATACACTGCCGCCGTGCCGATGATGATGCACACGGCTATCAGCGCTGCCTCCAGAACGGTCCGGGTCCTGATCGGTCCGCCGAAGGTATGGGGATAGACCACCAGGAGGCGGTATCCGCCAATCCTGCTGAGAAAGATATAGAACTTGAGCTGTTCCAGCGTGCTGCCCGGCTTTTCATCGTAATATCGGATCGCGTAGGGATTCCCCCTGGTTATGTTGAACCTGTCCTGGGTAAAATCCTTCAGTATCGCCTCGAACAGCCCGGCCGACCGGATGTACCGGTCGTTTTTGCTGGAAAGCCGGATGGAAAGGGCGTTGTCCGTAACGGCCATGAGGGCGACCTGCGGATACTTCTTGTGCGTGATCCTGAGAAAGGCGGAAAGATCGTCGGGGGACACGGCCTTCGCTTCGCCGGCCATGCGCTTTTCCATGTCATGGTATTCCCGGACGATGCCGTTGGTGGACCTGACCAGGGATCCGATCCGTTCCTCCTCCACATACTTGAACCGCACCGTAAAATAGAGGAACATGCTGACGGCCAGGAACACGATCCCGGCCGCGATGACCTTGAATTTCACAGACATGCCGGTGAACTACTTCTTCTCGTCGGACGACATGTCGTACGTGGCGTCCTCTTCCCACACGAAGGTAGCCCTGCCGCTCTTGTTCTTATCAGGGCAGACCTTCATGATGTACTTCTTTTCGTTGGGCCAGAAGGCGTTTTTCTGGCTATGGTAATAGCTGTCCAGGTCGCTGACGTACTTCATGCCGTCGGGCCATATCTTCGTGCCCCGGCCGTCCCGTTCGCCGCTTTTGAACCGGCCGATATAGCGGGAGCTGTCTATGTAAAACCAGACGCCCTTGCCGTGCATTTTCCCTTCCTTGAACTCGCCCACGTACTTGTCGCCGGAGGGAAGGATGAGGGAGCCCTGCCCGTCCTGGCGGTCGTTTTCAAACTGGCCGATATACTTGGCGCCGAACCATTCCGACTTCTTGCCCCAGATGTAGGTGCCGAGGCCGTGCTTCTTTCCGTTCTTCCAGTCGCCGGTATAGGAGTCGCCGTCCCCGACGGTCAGCTTTTTCTCTTTCATCATCACGCCGTAGCTCCAGTTCGCGTAATACTTGCCGACGATGTTCCCCTTCTCGTCGTACATAAAAAGGGAGCCGTCGCCGTGCATCTTGCCGTCGAAAAACTGGCCGATGTATTTCGATTTGAGTCTGCCCTCCTTGTCATAGAGGAGAAGAGTGCCGTCGCCGTTGGGCTTACCGTCGATGACCTGGCCGAGGTAGTGCGACACCAGGACCCCGTTGTCGTCATAGATCAGGATCGAGGCCTCGCCGGTCTCCCTGTCATTGAGATACATCCCGAGATACTTGCGTATTATTTTTCCCTTTTCATTATAGACGAACTCGGAGCCCTGGCCGTCGCGGACGCCGTTGCTGAATTCGCCCACATATTTCTTGATGAGCCTGCCGTTCTCGTCATAGGTATAGAGGGTTCCGTCACCATGCTTGAGGCCGTCCTTGAATTTTCCCTCGTACTTGCTCACCATCACGCCCCTGTCGTTGTAGATGATGAGCGTGCCGTCGCCCTCGGGCTTCCCGTTCTTGAACTGGCCCGTGTATTCCTCTATGATCTTGCCATCCTTGTTATACTTGACCAGTTTACCCTCGCCGTCGGGCTTGCCGTCCCTGAAGGAGCCGGTGTACTTGCTCGCCATTTTCCCGTCCTTATCATAGGTGATGAGGGTCCCCTCTCCATCGGGCTTGCCGTTTTTCACTTTCCCGGTGTACTTGCTCACCATGTTCCCGTCTTTATCATAGGTAATGATGGTCGCTTCGCCGTCAATGGAGCCGTTGAGGTATTTGCCGGTAATCTTGCTGACCAGTTTACCGTCCTTGTCATACGTGTACACATCGGCAAGGCCGCTCGGCCTTCCCTCGTAGAAGGTGCCGGCTATCTTCGATACTATCTTCCCGTCTTTGTCATAGGTAATGAGTGTCCCCTTTCCGTCCGGCTTTCCATCGGCAAAACTGCCCTTGTACTCGCTCCGGAGCACGCCCCGCTCATCATAGGTCTTCAGGATACCCTCCCCGTGGGGTTTGTTATTCCGGAAGGTGCCCGTGTAGGTGCTGGCCACCTTGCCGTTATCATGATAGGTAACCAGGGTCCCCCGCTCATAGTTTCCGTTTTTCAGGGTTCCCGTGTATTTACTGAGGAGCTTTCCCTTTGAATCATATTCCGATACGACCATCTCTCCAACGGGGACACCGTTTTCGAACATACCCTCAATGGTTTTAATAACATTGCCGTCCTTGTCCAGGATATAGAGAATACCCTTGCCGTGAGGCTTGCCGTTCCTGGTCTCTCCCACGTACCTCCCGCCGTTCCAGGGGATGCCCTTGTCGGCCTTGATATCCTTTTTCCCCTTCAGGGTGTCCCGGTCTTCCACTGTTTTCCGGTCCTGGCCGGTGCGTATCTGTTTTTTACTGATATCACATGCCGGGATGGCCGCGATAAGCAGGGCCAACGCTATCAATGCTGCTCTTTTCATAACTGATCCTCTTCCTTAAGAAATTGCGGGGTGTACCACTTATCCATAGAAAATACGGCTTATATTCATGATCCGGGCTCCAGCCGCATCATTACAGTGCGGCCGAGGAATCCTGATTCAGGACGTCCGGATATGATTACATGGATGTTTCGGGGAAGTGATACAATAATGTCAATAGATGTATCGCATTACGCCGCATGTTGTCAAGATTTTTCAAATTCTTAACGCCTTTTTTTGCGGCTGTCGGTTCCTGTAATGTGCAGGATATAATTCTCATCAAAATCAACAATATATTCAAGAAAATCCATCTATTTACCGATATTTTATCCAAATATAAGAATTTAGTGCAAATCTGATAGAATGGTGCTGCCATGAAATTAAAAAAACAATGGATGTCCCTGACCGCCTTGATCTTCGTCATCGTGATGCTCTGCTCGATAAGCCTGTTCTCCCGGCAGTTCGACTTTACTCCCATCAATGCCCTGAAGGTATCATCCTACGATAACGACCGCGTTGTGTTTCAGCGGATCGAAAAACCCAAAGATATCAACATGGACAACTCGTACGAATCCCTCCTGGTGATCAAGGACCGGAAGATGTTCCTCCTCGAGGACGGCTTTGACGATCCCGGTGATGCCAGGCTGAGGCAATGGAAATCCGCCATGCAGAACGCGTACGGGGAAAATGAAAGTGACATGATGTGGCCGAACAAGATGAACAGCAAGCCGGATTATATCGAGATCTGGGACCGCCGGACCATGATCATGAAAAACGCGAACGAGGAATTCGTGTCCGCCAACTTCGGCTCCTTTTATAAATCAATACGCGACAAGTTCATACGGGAACACGTGGACAAGTTCCACCAGATCATGCGCAACCGGAAGGAGGCCAGTTTCTATGTCAACCGGAAGCCCCTTCCCCGCCCCATATACGTCGAGGACATGAACAAGTTCACCGACAAGTATTACGTCTTCGTCAAGGCCCGCGCCTATGACGGCACCCTGTACAGCTGCGAGGACGCCGACGGCGACGGCGTGACAGAGACTTTTATCGTCACCGCCAAGGACGGCTTCAACTGGGGATTCAAATCGGGCCCCGATCTTATCTTCATCTATAAAAACAGCGACAAGGACATCGAGACCCTCATCGGCAAACTGTCCAACGAGGCGGTGTTCGGCAATGTCGATGACGAGAAGGATATGATCGAAACCTTTCCCAAGGAGAAGGATATTGGCGAGATGATCAAGTGGCTTACGCCCAAAGATCCTAACGCGAAATGACATGACCCCGGCCGCTGACCGCGGCCGGCAGGTATAAACCTCCGCAGCCCCCCTCCACCACAGGGGGGCTTTTTGTTTAATGCCCTCACCCGCGATCCGCGAGAGTTTATACCCTCACCCCGCCTCCGGCGCGCCCTCTCCCATTAAACCATGAGAAAAGGAGAGGGTTCATCTTCAACCCCCCTTCTCCTTTCTTCAATTCATAATGGGAGAAGGCAAACGCTTTCGCCACATCCTGTGGCTGCGTTTGCATCAACCTCCTCCTGAGAACGCGGGACGGGGGATGAGGGTCTGCGATACAACAAACCCTACATTAATCTTGACATCATGATATCCATTATTTATTTTTGCCGAAATCAATATCCCCCGCAGGGAGAATAACATATGAAAACGAGTATCACATCAAGATATTTCGCCATCCTCATCACGCTGTTCCTGGCATCGGCATGCTCGAAGCAAGGCGGTTCGTCAGGTGATGTGGAAATCCCGAAGATTGGGAAAGGCTGCCTCTCGGGCCAGTGCGTCAGGGGACAGATTGAAACAACCTACCAGCGCTTCACCCTGGTCACGGGCAACGTGGTGAACCTCCGGAACCGTCCTGATGTCACCTCGAAGGTGCTCGCCCAGCTGCCGGTTTCCAGGAAGGTCACCGTTCTCTACGTCAGGCCGGATGAGATAACCATCGGCGGGATGAAAGGAAAATGGGCCTTCGTCCAGGACACCGCCGACATTACCCTCCAGGGGTGGGTCTTCGACCACTTCCTGGCCTTCGCGGAAAGCTTCACGCAGCCGGAGCAGTGGAAAATACGGGAAATCCGCACCGTCCTCGGCGGAAGGCTGATCGTGTACAAATGCGCCCCCGACGCCACGTACAGGGTTACCCAGAACGAAATGATGTTCAAGAGGGACGGGAAGAACATGGCGGAAAAGGCCACGGGCCGGATTCTCCAGTGTAAAAACGTCGTCTGGCTGAAAAACGACAGGCCTGACGATCATCCCGTATTCTTCATCCTGCAGAATGACGGCAAGCTGACCTTTCCTGATCAGTACAAAGACAAGCGGGGGACGATCCTGTCCCGGTAACGCGGGCGCGTCTTCGACCTTTCCATCAACTCCTGTCCTGTTTCGCGTTGCCCGCCTCCGACCCGCTTGCGATCCCGGTGACATCGTAACCGCCGGTCTCGGCGACAGCGGGGAGGATAATAAGCCTCGGCAGCGACAGCTCTCCCTCGTCGCGGTACATGGCAAGCCCGATGGCCATGCCCTCATGGCCGGCCCCGGGCTGTTCCCGGTACGTGCCGAAGAGGCGGTCCCACCACGACAGGTTCAGGCCGAAATTGCTGTTTGTCTCCCGGACAGAGACGGAGTGATGCACCCGGTGCATGTCCGGCGTCACGGCAAAATAACGGAGGACGCGATCGGCCGCCGCGGGCAGCCTGACATTGCCGTGGTTGAACATGGCCATCCCGTTCTGGACGATTTCGAACACGAACACCGCGAGGGGATCGGGGCCGATTATCGATACCGCCGAAAGCCTGACCATCAGGGAGAGGATGATTTCCACCGGGTGGAACCGCAGGCCGGTGGTCACGTCGAGGTCAAGGTCGGCATGGTGAACCAGGTGGAGCCGCCAGAGGGGCGGGAGGAGATGGAACATGAAATGCCGGGTATAGAGAACCAGGTCAAGGAGGACCAGCGCGATAATGAACTCCGCCCAGGAGGGCGCGTCATACTGGTTAAGGAGCCCCCATCCCTTCGTCCGGGCCAGCGCGGCCAGGGCGACGGGCACGACCGGGAATATCACCCTGACCAGGACGGTATTGATAAAAACCATCACCAGGTTGGAAAACCAGCGGCCCGCTTTGCCGGTGAAGAGCATCCGTCTCGGCGCGGCAATCTCCCAGACCGCCATGGCCGCGAATATAATTATAAATACCGTCATGCGGACGGCGGCTTCACTGAATTGAAATAGAGACAGCAACTGTTCCGTCATCGGGATCCCCTTCAATGGTATGGATTCAAACAACCGCCACCAGATCCACCAGGCCGTGCAGCACCTCATGGTATTCTGCCGACAGGGAAAGATCTGCGAGGCGCCACCGCGCCTGCTCCACGAATTCCCAGTGGCGCTCCTTCGCGTAATCAAGGGAGCCGCTCCGCTGGATCATTTTACGGATGGCGGATACGTCGCGTTTCTTCTTCTCCTTTTTCGTGAAGAGAGACACGAACAGGTCAAGGTCCTTCCCCCGCAGGCTTTCGATGGCGCCGCTCACCAGGAGCGTTATCTTTCCTTCCATGATGTCAGAGTCGATTGACTTGCCGGTGGCGTCTTCCTTCCCGAAAACACCCAGGATATCGTCCCTGATCTGGAAAGCCTGGCCCAGGGGAAGCGCGAAGGCCCTGATGCGCTCCTTCTCCTTCGGGGAATCCTTCCCCGTCAGGGCATACCCCATGAGCATCGGGTAGTAGACGGTGTAATAGGCGGTTTTCATCAGGGTGATCCGGCTGGCCGTCTCCCGGGGAGAATCGATCGTCCGTGAACCGGAATGGAGTATGTCGAGTGTCTGGCCCCACGCGGTGATTTCCAGACCGGCGGCCACGATTTTCATGAAGCGGTCCTTCAGGCGGGGCGATATCCCCGTATCGCCCATGATTTCAAGGGCGTTGGCGAACAGCACGTCCCCGAGGATGAGCGCGATATCATTGCCGATCGATTCATTGTGCGAGAGCCTGCCATAGCGGTCACTGCATACGAGGTGGAGGCTTTTACCGCCTCGGCGGAGGTCGGACCGGTCGATGATATCGTCCTGGATGAGGAGAAACGAATGCATCATCTCCAGGACCGTGGCCATGCGCACCACGTCATCCCGGTTCCAGGCGCTGCCGTAACCGAAGCAGGAAGCAAGCAGGACCAGGGGCCTTACCCGTTTTCCTTCCCGCATGCAGTATTCCGACAGGGACGTGTACATGTCGCGAATATCCGGGATTTCAGCAGCGTGAATTTTTCTCTTGAAAAACTCTTCGATTGACTCGTCGATCAACGGAATATACTGTTTGCTGAATTCACGGAACCGGCTTGTTGGTGAAGAAGATTGTTTCATCGGCCGTCATTGTTTTATCCATCAAAGACCTTTGTCAAGTGGATTTTACCTCACACGCGCTCCGTGCACGCCGAACGCTTTTTCGACATCCTGTCCGCGTTCGGCACTGAAACATCCTGCTTGGCGCCTCTCCTTGGTCAGACCTCACCCCCCGACCCCCCTCTCCTTGGCAAGGAGAGGGGGAAAAAGAAATAAATACTTATAACTGAAGCCCTCTCCGCTATGAAGGTGAGGTCAAAACGCCGGCGAGGAGAGAACCGCCTGGCCCGGCCGCGGAAAAATCGTGAACCGGTAGAATTTTCCTTTCTCGCGGACAGGGTTATACCACCGCACTTCGTACTCAACCATGCCCCGTGACGCGCCCGGTTTGCCGCATATGATGGCGATATCGTATCCCCGGTCGTCGGCAGGGATGCCGTCGATGACCAGGGGGCGCCAGGCCGAACCGTCGCCGCTCACTTCCACGGCGGCCAGCGGCTCATGGAGCCGTATCAGCGACGGCGGCACATCATGCCAGCGGAAGGTCCAGAACGATTCACCGTTCTTCTTCGATCTGTCGACAAACTCCGGGTTTGCCCCGAAACTTCTCATGCCGCCCGGTTCGCCGCCGGAAGGATAATAGCTTTTCGCCTTTTTGACAATGAAGCTCCACGCCGGCGGAAGGTCACCGCCGCTTCCCTTCGGCAGCTCCGCCACGAGACCGCTCAGGCGGGCCGACAGATATGCCGCTGTTCCCGGGCCGTAGAGGGTGCTGCCTCCCTCGTAGTACTGGAGGGCGTATTCATCCGCGGTCGCGCAATAACCCCAGTAGCCGTTGGAAACATCCATGACCGTGTACCGATAACTATCGGGCAGACCGGCCTTGCGGCCTGCCTCGCGGCAACGGCCGGCCATCAGCCTGCCGGCCTCGATTGTCACTTCAAAAGGAAGGGGGAGCAGCACCATGTCATGTATCTGGAGCGCCTGGAGGAACAGGACATGGGGATATTCCCGGATCGGGAAAATCCTGTGCTGAAGCGAGCCGCCCATGATCCTCTTGGCGCCCTGGCAGTCCCTGCCGGGATTGCGCCGCGGCCATCCGGGAGCGAATCCCGGGAGCCAGTTGAGCATCCTGACGGGACGGTCGGTAGCGCCGCCGAAGGTCGCCTCGCCCGCCAGGGGCTTTTCGCACAGGCACTCGCCTTCGAAGCAGCGGTCGACGTACACGTCCGTCTCACCGGCGCGGTACCGTATCACGGCGTCGCCGGCAAGCCCCTTCTCAAGGGAGAGGAAGAGCTCGAGCGCCCTGTCTCCGATCAGGGTACCGATACGGCGCATCGCTTCATAGCCGAGCTTTTCCCCGGCGCCGTAATCGGGCGTCAGGTCTCCGTGGGTGAAATTGGCCATGGCGCACAGCGGGTCCACCGCCCGGGGATAGCGGTCCCTGATGCCCCGCTCAACGACACGCTCCGCGTAGGCGGTGATGTCGCCGTGAGCCAGCAGGTCCGTTTCCCTGTTGCCGAGGTTTGGATGCATGGAAAAATTCGAGAAGGCGCCGATGGGCACAAAGGAGCCGTCGCTCCCTCTGCAATCAACGCGGATCATGCGAAGCTCCTTGTTGACCGCTTCCCGCTCATTCGGCTTTTCCCCCCCGAGGGTCCTGTTCATGTGATGGGCCGGAAGGCTCCTGTTGCGGACCGCGCCGGTAATATCGATGGAGCCAGTCGCAATTTTTGCCGGGCACCGACCTTCATAGGCCCTGATCACGGCACCGGCGATCCGTTCCGCCATAAAATTAAAGATCTTCTCATCGAAGCCTGGCGCGGGCGAAGCCATCCGGTCATACAGGATGTCGCCGAAATAGTTCCCCTGCGCCGAATGGGTGTGGGTGCCGGCGATGACGAGTCCCGCAGCTTCGATGTCGGTTTTTGCCGCGATCAGCCCGGCAACGCGGTGGTGAAGCATCCTGGAGCCTGACAGGATATCCGCCTGCACCAGGGCTACGGGCCGCCCCTCACGCGGCTTGAGATACATGACCCTGGCAAACAGGCGGGTCCGGACGCCCCTGCTGTGGCCGCCCTGCAGCGAGTGCCCGGCCAGGGGAACGCCCGGCGGCGGAGTGATGTCGGCCCGTGCGGCGCCCGCCATGAGGACGGGGAAATTCCGCGCATCCAGCGGCGCCGGATTGTCGACGGTTATCGACACTTCCTGCAATGAAACACAGCCGGCCGCCAGGAGCGGCACTATCAGGCATGCGGCCATATGAATTTTTCTCATGCCAGCCACCTCACGCGCTCCATATGCATACCTGCGCCGATATTAATCAATAAAAAAATGACATGTCAGTTCCAATGGTGGCATACATCGGGTCGTGCGCCACTTCCGTTATAACCTCACCCCCTGCCCCCCTCTCCTTGATAAGGAGAGGGGGAAAAAGAAATAAATACTTATAGCTGAAGCCCTCTCCTTGGTTAGGAGAGGGCTTCAGTGTTAGTATATTTACTCTGGCTCCCCTCTCCATTTTATGGAGAGGGGCCGGGGGTGAGGTGGAACAGCGGAGCGGACGCGCGGAGCGCGGGTGAGGTCCGAATAGGGGGGATAAAGACAGCATATGGCCATATGACCTGGTCACAGCAATGTTACCCGGCTGTCACATAATAATGAGCGAATAATAAAAAATTGATTGATAATTAACCGGCATGGTTATGCTGACATCATAACTATTGATAGTGAGCGATAATCATGCTGGCCAAGCGCATCATCCCCTGCCTTGACGTTGACAAGGGGCGCGTCGTCAAGGGAGTGAACTTCATAAACCTCATCGATGCCGGTGACCCGGTCGAGAACGGCAAGTTCTACGACAACGAAGGCGCCGACGAACTGGTCTTTCTCGATATCACCGCCTCGTCCGACCGGCGTGAAATCATCCTGGACATGGTGAAAAAGGTCGCGGAGGAAGTGCATATCCCCTTTACCGTGGGCGGCGGGATACGGACGATTGAAGACGTGCGCATGATACTGGAAAACGGCGCCGACAAGATCTCCATCAACACGGCGGCGGTCAAAAACCCCTCCCTCATAACAGAATCGGCGCGCCGCTTCGGCTCGCAGTGCATCCTGGTTGCCATCGATGCCAAGCGGAACGACCGCGACGGCTGGACCGTGTACCTGAACGGCGGACGGACGCCCACCGACATGGATGCCGTCGAGTGGGCCGTGCGCGTCAGGGAGCTGGGAGCGGGAGAGATCCTGCTCACCAGCATGGACCGGGACGGCACGAAGATCGGCTATGACATCGAGCTGACGCGGACCATAGCCGAAGCGGTATCCATCCCGGTCATCGCCTCCGGAGGCGTCGGCACTATCGAGCACATGTATGAAGGGCTCACCATGGGAAGGGCCGATGCCGTTCTCGCCGCGTCAATCTTTCATTTCAGGGAAATATCGATCGCCGATGTGAAGCGGGAGCTCATGTCCCGCGGCGTGCCGGTGCGCTACCCGTTTTAATAACGCCCGGCGCTCACCTGGCAAAGAAGTATATGATGAGGATTATGAGCGCAACTATGGCGGCGCCGAGGCCGCCGATGATGCCCATGGTCGCGCGCGACATCTTCTCCGGCTCCGCCTTGGCATCCATGTATGAAGTGTCAATGGCGACCTTGATGCCCTCCTCCATTTCCTCTATCTTCGCGTAAATTCCCTTGGCCACGATGGCATATATCGTATACCCGCCGTCAGCCCGGTGTTTTATGTGAACGATCCGCCCTATGATAGGATGGGCCCCCTCTTCGTCAATAGCGTTAAAGGCCTTGAGGACATGGACCGCCTTCTCGTGCCGGTCGGTGATGTTGATCTTCAGGCGGTCGCCGACCACGAGCAGGCCGATTTCCCTGCCACCCAGCGGCGACAGGATAAGGCTTCCGCGCAAAAGCAGCCTGACGTCCTTTCCCTGCAGGACAGCCATGTCGTCTGCATCGGTTTCAACCGCGATATCAGGTTCGGCCACGCTCCGTTCCCTGCCGGCCGGCTGTTCCGCCATCTTGCTGCTGGTCAGGGAATAGAGCTCCATATCAACGGATGTAATTTCCTCCACATCCACGATCATGCTCACGCTCTGCAGTCCCATCCGGGTCTGGATGATCTGCTGAAACAGCCGGTTGATGTCCATGTCCTTTTTGTCATTCACCAGTCTTTTCAGTTCCGAGGCGAACTGCAGGGTGAAGGAGGATGTGAACGAGTTCCTGAACTGCCTTCCCAGCACATCATCATGTTCATTGTTCTTCAGGAAATCCATGACATCTTTTTCGAAAGTCATCCAGTCATTGAAAGTCTTGATATCTTTCAGTTCGAACGAAGTCGAGATGACGGGATATACGGAATTCAGCGAAAGATACTGAAAATTGGCGAAGGCGATGAACGCGCCGAATGATGTTGTCGAGGAAAACCTTCCCTTGATGGCGTAGATATCCTTCAGGGTCCCGGCGACAATCTGTTTGCCCCGATCTTCATCGCCATTTGCGTAGAAGGTCGCGATTTCAAGCTTTCTGGTGTAATCCGACAGGGAGCCAGTGGCATTATCGAGAGTTTCCGGCATTGTATCTCCAATCCTTATGGATGCATATCATGTGCTGCCGGGGCCTTCAGAGGAAAATGCCCCGTGACGACCCTCATGAAACCAGACATGCAGTAATTTTACAAGGATTTTTTATTCAGGGTTTGCCAATCTGTATTTTTGCAATACCGCCTTGATCCGCTGCAGGACCACCCTGCGGTCTATCGGTTTCAGGATAAAGTCGTTGACGCCGAGCTTGATGAGATCGGCCATGACTCCTTTCGTTGTTTCATCGCTGATAAAAACCACCGGGGGCCGATATGGTTTCCTGCTCAATTCATGCATGAAGGCATAGCCGTCCATGATCGGCATATCGAGGGTGGTAGTAATCAGGTCAAGCTTCCCGTCGATCTTTGACATCTTATCAAGGGCTTCCTGGCCGTTCGCAGCGGAGGCGACAACCATGTATCGTTCGGATTCCAATATCTGGACAATCTGTTTCCGTATAAAGTCCTTGTTTTCAATGACCATGACTTTGTACGGCCTGCCGCCCGGTTTTATGCCATCAGGCATTTTAGTATTTAAACTTGGGAATTCACCCCTGCCCTTCATTCATTCCTCCCGATAGAATACTGGTAAAGAGTGACGCGCGATGCGGAAAAACGGGGCCCGGAGACCCTTTATGCACCAATTCTATTACATGATAATTAATTTTGCAACATCTAAAAAAAGAAATCAGCGTTGTCAAGATGAAAAATAGTATAATAGTAAAACCGCATGCGGCCCGATTTAAAAAAAATCAACAAAATACTTGATTATTTTAACTATTATAGCGATATAATACCTGAACAAATATAATTGTCGCGAAACGAGCGTCTCGCTACCAGGGATACCCCGGGAGGCGCTTTGCGGGGGGCGTCGACCCTTACCCTGTCGATAATTATATTTGCAGCATATTACATTATATGGTCGATTTCGCCCTGATGTTTGATAATCCGTCATGTCATTCTAAAAATGAATCCATCCGGGCGGGACAACCATAGATTCTGATTCAATAACTCAAATGACACGCGTTGCAATGGACCAATTAAAGATCAGCGAGGAGAAAACGGATTTGTCAAACGGGGAAACCAAACATTACACGATCCATCCCTCCGATTTCAAGACCGCTATCGCCAGCGAAGCTGATTTTTACATCCAGTTCCACACGCTGACACCGGAGACGGAAGGCGCCATCATAAAAAGCATCCACCGGTACCTGGAAAACTATGACCTCACCTACATAAAGAACCAGATCATCAACATCGTAAAGGAACTGGTCAATAACGCCATCAAGGCGAACCTGAAAAGGATATTCTTCAAGCTCAAGGACCTCGACATCAACAAGACCGAGGACTATCGCTCCGGCATGGAGAACTTCAAAGAAGAAGCCTATGAAGGCACCGAGGATTATTTCAGCAACCTGGAAACATCGAACCTGGTGGTGCGTGTCTCCTTTAAAAGCACCGATAACTATCTCTATATCAATGTAATAAACAACGTCCCGATACTGGATGCCGAGATATCCAAGATCAACGCGCGGATTAAAAAAGCCTACAAGTACAAGGACATAGCCGAGGCCTTCGACGAGGTCCTCGACGACTCCGAAGGGGCGGGCCTCGGACTTATCATGGCCCTGATGATCTTCAAGAACATCGGCATGCCCCCCGAGGCTTTCAAGATCTACCGCAAGAACGACCTCACCATCGCCGCCATTGCCATACCGCAGAACATGGACAGGATACGCTCACGCGTTCAGATCGCCGAGGAAATACTCAAGGAGATAAAAGAGATCCCGGCGTTTCCGGAGAGCATCCTCCATATCCAGAAACTCTGCGCGAACCCGGACTCGACGATAAAGGAAATTGCCACGGCCATATCGATGGACCCGGGCCTTACCACGTCCATCCTCAAGCTGGCCAACTCGGCGGGGTATTTCACCATCAAAAAAACGGAGACCATTGAAGACGCGGTCAAAATCATCGGCGTCAAGGGGATCAACACGCTCCTCCTGGCCACCGGCGTGTACAAGGTCATCGACGCGCGCTACAAGCGCTCGGAATCGGTCTGGAAGGATTCATACAAGCGGGCCGCCTACGCGCAGAAGATATCGATCCAGATGAGCAGGACCAAGTCGAGCGAATTCACCTACCTGGCGGCCCTCCTGTCGGATATCGGTTACATTGTAATGTTTTCATTGAAATCGCCGATTCTGAAAAAGCTGCAGCACATTGCCGGTTTCAAGGGAATCGGCGACTCCAATCTCCTGGAGGAGATCAGCCTGGGCCTTTCCCACAGCACCCTGGGCGGGATGATCCTCGACAAGTGGAAATTCAACGAATCCCTGGTGAAAACAATCGAATTCCACCACCGGCCCCATATGGCGCCGGAGAACCTGAAGCAGATCATATACATCGTCTACC
>CAZZHU010000001.1:43571-95229 GCA_964654045.1 uncultured Leptospirales bacterium | reverse complement strand
GCCGACTGCCTGGTGGAAATCGACAAGAACCGGTTCCGCTACGAATTCATCGATGAAGACGTCCTTAAATTCTTCAACCTGATGGACCGGAAATCTTTTGACATACTCCACAAAAGCCTCCGCGAATCCTACGAAAGCCAGGACATGGCGCACCTGTAAGGCACGCCCCCGGAGATGGAGGCCGGATCACGCGCCCCCCCTCATGGCCGCGTCCAAATAAATTACTTGACTAAAATAATTTTATGGACAAATTAATTGCACGACCCAGAGTCGACCATCACCTGCGCGGGGCCGGAGAGGCCTCCCTGTACCGAGGAGTTTGAGATGTATTTTCAGGATTTGATCGCCAAGCTTAATGAATACTGGGCTCAAAAGGGATGCCTTGTTATCCAGGGATATGACCTGGAAGTCGGGGCCGGCACCTTCAATCCGGCCACGTTCCTCCGCGTCCTGGGCCCGGAACCGTGGAAGGTGGCCTACGTCGAGCCTTCGCGGCGGCCCACTGACGGCCGGTACGGCGACAACCCGAACCGCCTGCAGCACTACTACCAGTACCAGGTCATCCTGAAGCCCTCCCCCGTAGATGTCCAGGACCAGTATCTCGACTCACTCAGGCACCTCGGTGTCAAGCTGGAGGAGCACGATGTCCGCTTCGTCGAGGACGACTGGGAATCGCCGACCCTGGGCGCCGCCGGCCTCGGCTGGGAAGTATGGCTCGACGGCATGGAGATAACGCAGTTCACCTACTTCCAGCAGTGCGGAAGCATGGAGCTGAACCCCGTATCCGTGGAACTGACGTACGGGCTTGAGCGGATATGCATGTACCTGCAGGGGGTCAATCACTTCACGGAAATCATGTGGAACGAGAACGTCCGGTACGGCGAAGTGCACCGCCAGAGCGAGTTCGAGTTCTCCCACTACAATTTCAACATCGCCGGAACCGACCTCCATTTCAGGCTCTTTGACCTGTATGAAAAGGAATGCCTTGCCATACTCGACAACCCGAAGCAGAAGATCGTGCTGCCCGCCTACGATTACGTGCTGAAATGCTCCCATGTCTTCAACATGCTTGACGCCCGCGGGGCCATATCGGTAACCGAGCGCGTCGGGTACATCACGCGGGTGCGCACTATCGCCCGGCGCTGCGCCGAACAATACGTGGCCATACGCGAGGAAATGGGTTTTCCGCTTTGTAAAAAACAGGAAGCCAGGGCCGTTTGATGCGTGAAGAACTGGGCTATCTCGACGCATTCCTTGAGAAGTATGACAAGTTCGTCATATCAACGCATGAAAGCCCGGACTGGGACGGCCTCGGCGGCGAAATCGCGATGTTCGAGCTCCTTAAAAGCCTGGGGAAGCATCCGCTGATCATCAATTCCGATCCGACGCCCGAGACCTTCAACTTCCTGGACATGGAACACAACATCAACGTGATGAACGGATCCTTCACCCTGCCCGATGACATCACCGAATACGCGCAGCTCGTCCTGGACACGAACGATTACGACAACATCGGATCCGCCTACCACGTCCTGAAGGACAAGGTGCGGGCGTACTTCATAATCGACCACCACGAGGGCGAGGCGGAACGGGCCGGGTCCAATATCATCAAGGCGGAAGCCTCTTCCGTGTGCGAGATCGTGTATAACATCATCAGGCACTACAACAAGCCGATATCACTCCGGGCCGCGCAGGCCCTCTTCGCGGGGATCGTCTTCGATACCGGTTCCTTCGTGTACCCGAAGACATCGCCTGAAACCTTCAGCATCGCGGCGCACCTGGAACAACTGGGAGTCGTGCCCTTTTTCATCCATGAGCAGATATACGAACAGAACGCCCTTTCAAGCTTCGAACTCCGGAGCCATGTCCTCTCCAGCATGGAGGTGCTCAACGACGGCAGGATGATCGCCATGAAGCTGACACCGGAGATGCTGAAGACTTCCGGCGCCACCTTCACCGAGGGGGAACCGGCCATCAACATGCCCCTCACCGTCAAGGGCGTGGTGGCGAGCCTCCTGGTCAAGCAGGATCTTGACGGTCCCGTCAAGGTGAGCATGCGCACCAAGGGCGAACTGGACGTGGCGAAAATCGCCATGGAAAACGGGGGCGGCGGGCACCGGAACGCGGCGGGTTACAAGTCCAGGCTGTCCCTGGAAGAGACCTACGCGATGGCAATCAAGAAGATGAGCGTCCTCTTCAAATAGATCACCCGGCAGCCCATGGTTCTTATCCGGATCACGGCACCCATCGTGGCGGCTGCCTGCGTTCAGACGCCGCCGGACGGGATCGGGGATTTCCCGGGGTAATCGGGGGAAGTCTCCCCGGATTCATGACGGCCTTCAGCCGCCGTTCTTCACCCTGAGCTTGGCCGCGATCAGGTCGCTGTGGGGCACGTGAAGCAGGTTGGCCAACTGATGGACAAGGTAATCCTCGTACTGGTCGAGGCGGCCGTCAGAGTATGCGATTTTCCAGATCATCTCAATGAGCTTCAGCTTCTCGGTTTTTTCAAAATTTTCATTAATCAGGTTGGTGTAAGCCCAGAGGTCCGTTGCCTCTTCCTGCTCATGTTCGGCAATGGCAAGTATCCCGTCGATCTCACCCTCCGGAAGATTCAGGCCGCTTTTCAAAATGTCCCGTATCGTATGCAGCTCGGATTGCGCAAACTCATCATCGGCCTTCGCCATTTCCAGGAGCAGCACGCAGGCGGCGATTTCTATGCGTTTATCATGGCCACCGGCGCCGGGACGGGGGCTTTCCTTTTTACCGGTCAGGAGTGATGCGATGGTTTTCAGCATGTATTATCCCTCATTCATCAATACAGTTTCACCGTATAATCCCTGGGAAGGATCCTGTCCTCACGATAGACATTGAGGAGAAAACCAAGCAGTTTCTTGGCATATTCAAACTGCCTGACGTCCATGTTCATGCTTAGATCCTGTCCTTTACCCTTTCCTTTATCCTTTCCTTTATCCTGTCCAACGCTCTGTCCGATGCTCCCCGGTCTCACGTAATAGGGACGCTCGGAGAATATGGAAAGCCCCATGAAGGGATTCGCCAGGTCCAGGTTCATCATGTCAAGAATGGTGGGCGTCAGGTCCAGGCTGACACAGGGAGTATTGTTCTTCACGCCCTTCCAGGCGCCGCCCGGGAAATAGATGAAGCAGGGGATCGTGTCAAAGAAGGGCCGGTAGTGATCCTCGAAATTCTTTACGAATGATATATACTCATTGCTGTTACCCATGGCGTGATCGGCCGTCAGGATAACCACGGTGTTGCCGTTGAACTTCGATTTTTTGAAAAAATCCCAGAACTTTCCGAAAGCCCTGTCGGTGGAATAGAACCCGTTCAGCATCGGGTTGCCCCCGGCACCGGGATGCTTATGCGATCCCTTGTAGGGAGGGTGCGAATTGATGGTGGATATGGTCAGCAGAAAGGGCCTGTTTTCCTGATATTTCTCCAGCCATTCGATGGTGTAGTCAAAGACCTTATCGTCATCGACGCCGAAACCCCTTTCGAGCCTGCTGATATTGTCAAGGGCGAGGCTTTCGCTCCCGTAAAAATAATCATATCCTTCCCGCTCCATGAACAAATTCTTCATGCCGATGAAGAGCTCGCTCCCGGCCTGGACATGGACCGTCGTGTAATCAAGCTTCTTTACAATATTCGACAGGAACAGGAACCGGCACGGGACCGGTATGCGGGTCCCCCCCACGCTCTCGTCGAGGAGGTAGACGGCCGATCCCAGGGCGGCGATGAGGCCCTTGAGGGTCGGGTAGCTGGTATTGGTCATATCGGTAAACGCGAACGATTCCCGCTCCATCTCCTTGATATTGGGGAAAAGCCCTTTCACGCCGTGAATGTCATCCCTGAGGAAAAATTGCGAGAACGATTCGACAAAAATTATAATAACGTTGGCCCCGGGGCGGATAACCGGCTTGTTATAACTCTTACGCGACCGGTCAATATAAATGCTTTTTTTCATGAAAGGATACTTTTTATCCATGGAATAGAGGAGGATGCCCTGCGTCTTGAACCCATCGATCATTTCCTTATCCAGGACAACTTCCCTGGAACTGAGGACATGCGAGAAAAAGAAATAATTCAGGAGAGACCTGAAGAACTCCCGTTCCGGGAGCCGGTTATAAATGTGGGGATCAGTGGTCTTTACCTGAGAATAAGTCTTCTTTATTGATTCGGCCGCATCCAGTGTTTTTTGACGGTCCATCAGCGTTTCTTTCTTGAGGTCGATGGCAACCACGTCCCTGTCGCTCCCGGCGCTCCGGTCGCGGATCAATCCGCCCAGCGACGTCAGCGAATACACGATGCCGCCGCACACCAGGCAGACAGCGCAGTTAGCGCATATGATGATTAATACAAGTTTCAGTTTCATTACTCAGTTCTCCGAAATGCTGACCAGATACATTTTTTTCAGTATAACGAACATTGCCGCGAAGAATGCCATGACGGACGCATACATCGCCAATGACTCCTTGGCGATGAGGAAGACCAGGCCGTCAGTATAAAAAGCGTGGGCCCAGAAATTGCTGTCGACATGATTGCCCATGAAATAGAGAGCGCCCCAGTCCACAATCCTTATTATTTCCGATCCGAAGAAAACGGCCAGGAAGAGCCCGATGAAAATCTTTTTTATCAATGGCTTCCTTACCGAGATCATTACGATGCAGGCCACACTCGCAAAAATAAAGCTTTCCAGGAGATAATAATTTGTTCGCTTCAGAAAACTGTCCGCCACATCAAGTATTGAATAGAACGAGCCGAGGGTAATAATGGTAAAATGCCAGATGATAAAATAAAGCGCCAGAACCAGCGTGAGGGAAGCACCGTACAGCAGCATTTGCCTGTTTTGTGCGATAAGTTTCCTTATTTCATCCAGAAATGATTTCATTGTTCATACCGTGCTTGATTCCAAGAATATTAATTGCATGATCGGGAAGCTACAGAATACCGGAGCATACTCAACCAAACGGTAAATTTTATGCAAGCAAAAAAAAACGCCAGGGTTGTCCACTGGTGGGTGGCTGGATTGTTACGAACGTCTCGGAGGATCTCAGAGGTGATAATCGCCGGCCGCCTCTGGCTGATACACTATATCATCAATAACATAGTATTGTTCCCCTGCGGGGTTTGTCTTAACGACCGTCCCGATGGTGCTGCCCAGGATCTGCATCCCCAAACCGGATAATACGTTGATTTTATTTTTTTCCGTGCTGTCCTTCGGGAAAACCAGGGAATATATATCCTTTTTGCCGTTGCCCAGGTTCTTCAGGTAAAATTTAGAATTCATGGTGACTATATTGGGCCTGATCTCATCCGGTTCGACCAGGCGGGAATGCTCAAGATCGCGCTTCAGCGTTTTCGCGTTACCGGCCAGGTCGCCGGATATGCCTTCCGAGCTTTCAATGACACCCCAGAGTCTTTCATAATCATGACGGGTAAAAATCTTATACTTGCGCATACAGCCTCCCCGAATCCCCCACAGAAGTTTCATAATGGTTTATTCTAAAGACCGGAAAAGACCCGATACCAATACCGGGATAATAATTGATACATTAAATATAGGGGTTGTCAACCTGAATTCTGTATACAATCAATAATTTTTTTTAAACAGCATGTCTTATTTTTTTTCATGATGGATGTCATGCGACATATTGCGGTTCATGCAGGCCTGTCTGAGAGCGGCAATGGTTCGAATCCGGGACAGGAAGCAACAATATGGGCCAGGGTTGCGCCTGAAAGCGCCTCCCTGGCTTCATGGATTACTTTATCACCATGAAATCAGCCTGACCGGCGCCGCAAATCTCACATGTTTTCGGCGCATTGGGGCTTACGGTATTTCCGCATATGGGGCAGACGGCATAGGTGTCAGAAAGATTTTTCATGTCATTCCCGGCCAGGGCATCAATGGCTGCCTTATAAAAAGCCTGGTGCATTTTCTCAACCTTGAAGGCCCATTCAAACGTGGAAACAGCATCATCTTTGCCTTCTTCCTTTGCCTTTTTGATGAAATCTGGATACATGCTATCAATTTCATGGGTTTCTCCCTTAAAAGCATCATCCAGATTTTCTTTTGTCGATTTTACGGTAAATTGGGGATTGATCGCGTCCATTTTCACGCCCATTTTTTCCAGAACCTCGGTGTGCTTTTTCGCGTGGGCTGCCTCGGCCTTTGAAGCAGCTTCAAACAGCTTCGCAATCTTTTCAAGCTTCTCTTCCCTGGCCTTCTGGGAAAAGGCCGCATATTTCTTGCTTGCCGTGGTCTCGCCGGTAATCGCGCTTTTTAAATTATCAATGGTCGTATCCTTCTTTTTGCATCCGGAAAGGACCGTGATGGCCACGCCAAAACAGATAACGCCTATTAAAAAATTTCTCATCATGGAATATCCTCCTTAACAATAGTATAATGACATCCCGACACGTATCCATGCTGAAATACACTAAATGACAGTATCAAACTTGAAAAATTGCAAGCGATTTTCTCCCACGCCCGGGGCGATCCCGGTTCCTGGGAATCATGGCCAAAGGCCGGCCGCAACAGGGAATCAAGGCCCATACCCGGCTTTATTATATGTTCTTGACAAAGATCCGCCTATTTTTTAGCGTTTTCCGGCATCGATTGCAATAGGTTTTTTTATTCCCACAATGCGGGTTCGGCAACGCCCCTTTCGGGAAAGCCCCATATAAGCAAATAAGGATATACCTTTGGAAATACTGCTGAAATTCATTGATATTGTACTTCATGTCGACAGGTACCTGGACCTGATCATCCAGAGCTTCGGCGTCTGGTCGTACATAATCCTCTTCCTAATCGTCTTCTGCGAAACAGGCCTCGTTATCACGCCCTTTCTTCCGGGCGACTCGCTGCTCTTCGCGGCAGGAGCCCTCGCCGGCATCGGCTCATTCGACGTCACGATCCTGATGCTGGTGTTTCCGGCCGCGGCCATTATCGGAGATAATGTCAACTACTGGATCGGGCGCACCATCGGCCCGAAGATATTCCACAAGGAAAACGTGCGCTTTCTCAATAAGAAGCATCTCGACCGTACCCATGAATTCTACGAGAAGCATGGAGGACTGGCGGTTATCTTCGGCCGGTTCGCCCCGATAATCAGGACCTTCATGCCTTTCGTGGCCGGGATCGGCAAGATGAACTACGCCAAGTTCCTCATCTTTGACATTTTCAGCGGTATCCTGTGGCCGTCGGTCTTCGTTCTATCGGGATATTACTTCGGGAACCTGCCCTTCGTGAAAAAGTATTTCTCCCTGGTCGTGGTTGCTATCATCATCATTTCAGTGATTCCAATCATCTACCAGATAGCCCGCATGCGCTTCGAGAAAAAAGAGGGGCCCGCGGTCTCCAAGTAATTATATTGACATCATTGTTTTACATTGATAGTATAATAAACAGACAATCATCATATCATAAGGATTCAGCAATATGACACAGGTTTTGTTGTGGGTCGGTTTTATTGCATTTATAATAGGGATGCTGGTCCTCGATATGAAGGTACTCCAGAAAAAAGACCATGATATCCGGGTAAAAGAAGCCCTTCTCTGGACGCTCTTCTGGATCGTCCTCTCCCTGTTGTTCTGTGTCGGCGTCTATTTCTACATGGGCAGGGATTACGCCCTGGAATTCCTCACCGGCTACCTCATAGAGAAGGCCCTGAGCGTTGACAACATTTTCGTCTTTATACTGATATTCACCTATTTCGACATCCCGTCGCGGTTCCAGCACAAGATCCTCTTCTGGGGCATCCTGGGGGCCATCGTCATGCGGGCTGCCTTCATCCTGGCCGGCGTGGCCATCATCCAGCAGCTCCACTGGGCCATCTACATCCTGGGGGCTTTCCTCGTCTACATCGGCATCAAGATGGCCTTTGAAAAAGAGAAGGAAATCCACCCGGAGAAGAACCCGGTACTCCGGGCATTCAACAAGGTTTATCCCGTTGATCGTGATTACAAAGGCGGAAACTTTTTTATCAAGAAAGCGGGCAAACGAATGGCCACGCCCATCTTCGTAACCCTCCTCGTGATAGAAACAACTGACATCGTCTTCGCCATAGACTCCATACCGGCGATCCTGTCAATAACGCAGCATCCCTTTATCGTGTTCACATCCAACATCTTCGCCATACTGGGGCTCCGCGCCCTCTACTTTGCCATATCGGGAATCATGAAGCTTTTTAAATATCTCAACTATGGCCTTTCCCTCATCCTGGTCTTCGTGGGGGTAAAGATGCTTATATCCGATTTCTACAAGATACCGGTATCAATCGCCCTTTCGGTGGTGGGAGCGCTCCTCGTCGGATCGATCCTGCTGTCTGTTCTCATACCTGACAAAAACAAAAAAAAGTAAATTGATGCCGCGCCATTTCCACCCCTTTGGATGAAGCAATTAATGATTGATTTTATTCTCGTGAGCAACATTATTGAAAATCGCATCATATCATTTTGTTCCCGGGAGGCATGAGGCATGAAACTACGCAGGCGAATAGCATTAATTACCCTGACCCTCATCATGGCGGCCGGACTGGCCCCTGTCCTGTCCGTCGGCGCGGAGAACATCGTCCGCGCGGACGCTGACCGGTCATGGAACGTAACCGGCCGCAACGTCCTTCTGGCAAAGGCATCCCCTTCAAAGAAGAAGCAGCTGGAATCCCGGAGCATCAGGGCGACCATCCTCTTCTTCAATGACCTTCACGGGAACCTGATGCCCTTCAAGGTGAAGAAGGAGGAGGACGGATCATCCGCCGAAGTGGGCGGGATTGCCGGGATGGCAATGCTGGTGAAGGATATCCGCGCCGAGAACAGCCGGAAGGGCATCAGGACATTACTGCTGGTGGCCGGCGACGTGCTGCAGGGGACTCCGATGTCGACTGTGTTCCAGGGAAAACCCGACATTGAAATTTTTAATGTCATGGGCGTTAGCGCCATGACGGTCGGAAACCATGAGTTCGACTTCGGTCTTGATAACTTTCTCGCGCTCAAGAAAATTGCGAAATTCCCGATTATCAGCTCCAACATCATCTGGAAAGAGAGCAGGCAATTGATGAATGAGCCGTCAGCGTCATTCCCCCTCGGGCAGGGCGCGATCCTCACCGTGATCGGCGCCACAACCACGGAACTCCTGGTCACCACCGCCCCGGGGAACGTGGAAAAGGTCGATGTCCTCGATTCGACCAGGACCGTGACCGAAGGCTTCCGCAAGGCAGCCGGCAGGGGACCGGTGATACTTCTCTCGCACAGCAAGTTCCAGACCGATTCAGACATCGCGAAAGCAAACCCGCGGCTTATCGCCATCATCGGCGGTCACGACCAGATACTCTTCGACCCGGTCAAGATCGCGGCGGGTGTCCCCGTGTACCAGGCCTATGAAAAGGGGCGCTACCTCGGGAGGCTGGATATCGTCATCAGCACGAAGACCGGACAAGCGGTGATTGAAAAATCAAAATACATCCCCGTAACAACCGGGATCAGGCAGGACCCGGAAGTGACGAAAATCCTGGATGCCTACAGCGCAAAACTTGACGCCACGTTCAAAGAAGTCGTGGGAGAATCCCTGGTATTCCTCGACGGCGAGAGGGGGCGCATCCGCTACGAGGAAACGAACCTGGGCAACTTTGTCGCTGATGTCATGCGGAATTACACCAGTTCCGATATCGCCTTCATCAACGCCGGTTCGCTCCGTTCAAGCCTGGACAGGGGGCCTGTCACCATCGAGGGTATCTTCAAGGTGATGCCCTATCCGAATGAAATCATTGTAGCGAAGCTCACCGGCGGGGAGGTCCTGGAGGCCCTCACCCGATCGGTAATGGGAAATAGAGAAGATGAGGACGGGGGATTCCTCCATGTATCCGGTATAAAATTCAAAGTAAAAGGGAAGATAGTGGAAAATATAACCGTGGGCAATGCCCCCATCGATCCGGCAAAGACCTACACGGTCACCGTCACCGATTTCATGTATTCCGGCGGCGACGGGTATAAGGTTTTTCCCGGCAAACCATCGACGAAAACAGGACTTCCCCTGAGGGAACTGCTGGTGGACACGATACGGAAGCAGGGAAAAATCGAGGCAAAAGTCGAGGGACGGATAGTCAGGGAACAATAAATAATCGCCCCGTGAGAACCGCATTCCACCGGGGTTCTCACGGGCGCACATAATTACCAGTCCGCATCCAGCATCTTTTTCGCTTCCTTCTGGAAATACACATTCCACGGAAATGGGCTCCTGGCCTTGTGCGGGTCCTGGGCTATGACCCATGCAAGGTCCTTCTTGAAGGCTTCACGATCCCCCGTTTTTACATAAAGGAACTTGGCACGGGAAAATCTCACATAGAGCCATCCGGCCCCCGCCTTGTCGGCTTTTCCATAATAGTCCGCCGCTTTCTTTAAATCGCCCCCGGCGATTGACGGCACCAGAGCATAATAGGCGCCCATGGCCGCATAGGGATGGCCGCCACCCCACGCGGGATCGATGGCCATCATGCGATCGAGGACCTTTTTATTCCTGAAGGCCCAGTGCAGATTGAAGATCCTCTCCACGGGATTCATGCAATCGGTATAATACCATCCCACCCCGGAGTACCAGTAATTCATCGCCTCAATCTCCCGGTTCGTCAATACCGAGCAGGCTTCCCAGAGCGGCGTCCCGCCATCAACAATCTTTTTAAAGTCCCCATTGGTGTACATGCCCCGCTCACAGGCACGGATCGCCTTCAGGTAATAATCCTTCCTGGCTTTCATGGTATCGATGTAGGCGACTCCCATCAGGATATAATACCGTCCCAGGCTCCAGAGCGCCTCGTAGTTATTCGGGTCGATCTCAAGGACTTCTTCATAGGTGCGTATAAGGGCCTCCAGTTTTTCCCTGCTATCCGCGCCTGCTATCTGGAGATTCGCCTTCGCGATAAGGGCGCCCACGGCCCCCTTCTTAGCCGGCCCCTTGATATTCTTCCAGCCTTCCTCCCATGAGAGACAGCCGGTCAATCCGAACGCAACAGCAACTAATAATACCATTACAACCTTAAGTCTGGCTTTCATAATCATCCCCCTAATTTAATGATGCAAAACATCCGCGGGAATATCAATGAATAGAAGTAAAATACAAGGTTTTTGTAGATCAGGCAAAATAAATATTGAAGTATATAACCCATCCTGTGAAAAATTAAATCATGGCGGCAAATGACATTCAATCCCTTCCCGTATATCCCTATCTCGGGGAGATAGCAGAATCCCTCGCCCGGGACCAGACCCTTTTGCTCCACGCGGAGACCGGCGCCGGCAAGACCACCCTGGTGCCGTGGCGGCTTCTTTCGCATCCCGCTTTCACAGGATCAAGAATCCTTCTCCTCCAGCCGCGGAGGATAGCGGCGCGGGCCGCGGCGGACCGCATCGCCTCCATCCTCGGTGAAAAGGTCGGGCAGACCGTGGGACTGCGCACCAGGACAGAAACAGTGACCGGCGCGGGTGTGCGTCTTGAAGTGGTCACGGAGGGCATCCTGACGCGCATCATACAGAAAGACCAGTCCCTCGAAGGGTACGGCACCCTGATCTTCGACGAATTCCACGAAAGGAACCTCCAGGCGGACATGGCCCTGGCCTTCGCCTGGGACTGCCGGGAAACGCTACGGCCTGATTTAAAAATACTCTTCATGTCGGCAACGCTTCCCTCCGGGGAGATACGCGCCGTCTTCGGCGATATCCGCCTTATTTCCGTGCCGGGAAGGGCACATCCCGTGCGGGTCCTGTACCGCCCACCCCGCGCCGGAGAAAAAGTGTGGGATGGCGCCGCGCGGTTGGCCGCAGAGGCGCTGGGGCTCCTTGAAGCCGAGAACGGCGGCGACACGCTGGTGTTCCTCCCCGGGTTCCGCGAGATACACCGCACGCGCGAGTCTATTGCCGGGAACTATCCGGAGATCAACGCCGGGATCTCCATGCTCCACGGCCAGCTCCCGCCGGAAGAGCAGCGCAGGGTGCTGAACCCGCTGCCTGACTGCAGCAACCGGATCATCCTTGCAACAAATGTTGCTGAAACCAGCCTTACCATTCCGCGGGTACGCGCCGTGGTGGACAGCGGCCTCGAACGCAGGGTTCGGTACCTGCCCCGCACGGGCATGGACCACTGGGACACGGCTCCGATCAGCATCGCTTCGGCGGAACAACGCAAAGGGAGGGCCGGCCGCCTGGGACCGGGCACCTGTCTGCGATGGTGGAACGAAATAGAGAAACGCGAGGAATACTCACCGCCCGAGATAATTGGATCCGACCTCGCGCCCCTGGTCCTTGAAACGGCCCTGTGGGGGTCTTCGCCCTTTGGCCTGAAATGGCTCACATCCCCACCGCAGGCCGCTGTTGAGCGCGCTTCGGCCCTGCTGCTGGCCCTTGACCTGATCGATGAAAAGGGCCGTATAACCGGTATGGGCCGTATCGCCGCCGCCATGGGACTACATCCCCGCCTTGGCCGCATGGTCCTGGCCGCGGCTCAACGGGGCTGGCTCGCAACGGCGGCAGTGGCCGCCGCGATTCTGGAAGAAGGCGATCCGATTGGCGGCGATGACCCTGATTTCCGGGACAGGCTTTCTGCCTGGTCGGTATGGAGCCGGGGAGAACGCTGCATCATGCCGGACGGGCCCGCCCGCCGCATTGGCGATGAGGCCCGGCGGATAATCCGGCAGGCGGTGTCAGAGCAACGGACGATCCGTGCCGATGATGTGGACCCGGAACTTGCGGGAAAACTGCTCCTCCTGGCATACCCGGACCGGGCAGCGCGCAGAACGGGCGGGGGTGCCCTCTCCCGGTGGCTTCTGGCCACCGGCCGGGGAGCAAAGCTTAACGGCAGTCTGGACAATTCAGATTTTCTGGCTGCCGCCGAACTGGACGGCGGAGAAACAGACGCCCGCATATTCCTGGCGGCACCGATAACTATCGGTGATCTTGAAAGCGGACTTGCCGGGCAACCGGAAGTTGAACATCTTGTTGAATGGGAAGGATGGACCCCGCGATCACGGATCCTGGTACGACTGGGGCATCTTATTATGAAAGAAACCAGGGGGACCATACCGCCAGAAGACCAGCTTCGCCACTATACCATAGAACGAATTGCCTGCGAAGGACTTAAATGTTTGCCATGGAATGATCAGGCACGGCGTTTATGCGCAAAAACTATTTTTCTTTGGAAATATGGGGGTCAGAGCAACTGGCCTGATTTTCAGCCTGGAGCGTTGAAATCAGATTTTAAGAAGTGGCTTATCCCATATGGGAATTACGCGGCAGGTCCCGTATTTACCGAGGAAACGGTCCTCGGTGCATTGAAAAATTTCCTGGGATGGGAGAATGTACAACGTCTTGATATTCTGGCCCCGGAACAAATCACTCTTCCATCAGGTACTCATAAAAAAATTGATTATGAATCCGGTGACATCCCGATAATTGCAGCCAGGATACAGGAGTTTTTCGGTGCAAGGGAGACGCCCAAACTATGCGGGGTGCCGCTATTGCTCCATCTACTATCTCCCGCCGGAAGACCAATTCAGATTACACGTGATCTTGATGGATTCTGGGACCGCTCGTATCCGGAGGTAAAAAAAGAGCTCAAAGGCCGATATCCCCGCCATTACTGGCCGGACAATCCACGCGATGCTGAACCCACAAGCAAGGCCAAACCGAGGAAAAGATAGCTAAGCATATTTTTATACCGATAACTATCAAAAATATTTTAATATCTCACCACCTATTCGTTATACACCATGTAACAGGTATTATCAAGGAGTATAACATGCAGATACAAACTACCATAAATATGAATAAAGCAACGATGGAAGAACTATTTCATGCATCAGTTGTATTACACTTATCAAAAACATGCATAATACGCCTTCTATTAAAACAGTTTCTTGATGACGAAAAGAAAATGTCAATCTTCACGTCTCCGGTTAAATACCAAGAACGCGACAACAAATCAAATTGGCGAACATTTCATTTAACATTACGAGAAGATGAATATGAATTATGCATGGATTTGCGGAAGGTATGCAAAATGTCTCTTTCTTTCATTATAGCGTTTGCAGTTGGAAAATATCTCAAAAATATAATTAAGATCTTCAACTCACAAGCAAAGGAAATAATTACCGATAACTATCTATTCCATAATTATGCATTCTCATATAAAATTATCAATGGAACAAGCAGACTAGTAATCTACTGGGGAATCACCAACCTTGAAGAAATATTAACCGATAACTATCAAAATATTATTTGACATCTACATGCGGAACAATTTGTTATATCAGACCACTTATGATACAAAGAGCAATTCACTATTATGCAGAAGGAATTCCACCCCGGAGCGACTATCCCCGCGGGTTGAGAGGCATTGCCCGGTATCTGCTCGCCATCTTCAACATCTGGCCTCTTGGCATTCAGCGCATCATGAAACTTCAGCCGTTTTTCTCTTTTTCAACAAGCCTCGTTGTTATTTTTCTTTTTAAAAAGGGATTCGAATATGTGCCGATTGTGATTGTCTCGGTAATTTTTGCATTTTTTTATATCACCTTCCGATTGTATCTGTTAAAGCACAAAACCGGCATATTAGCTTCATTCTGGGATACAGCCCTTATTTTTATATTAAACAACATGCTGCTTTTTGTGATTCCATTCTATTTCGAATCCATGACATTCCCCTCACGCAACATTCTCTTTGCGCCGGTACTGATAGGCCTTGCCGTCATTGCGGGATGGTTTGAGATATACCAGCGCCTTGTGGCACGTCATCCCCTGCGGGGTTCGCTCTTCTATGCGCTCACTTTTTTTTGCGTGCTCAATTTCATCTTCCCCATACTCTTTGGGATGAGAAACATCTGGAGTCTCCTTGCTTCAGGGGGAATTGCGGCGGTTACGGTCATCGTATTTGTATATCCTCACATTGACATGCTGAAAAATAAAAAAAACACCCTTGTATTTCTCCTTGGCATTGCTATCTTCTTTGTCCTGCTCTGGTTCGGCAGGAGCCTCATACCTCCTTCGCCGCTCAAGCTTAACCGTGCCGTGGCATGCGTCGAGATAGAGAACTACAGGCCGCGGAATCCCTTCAACCGGGCAAAGGCTGATGTAGTGCCGGAAGTTTATTTTTATTCATCAGTTTTTGCGCCGCGCGGCCTCGCGGAAAGGATAAATCACATCTGGTACCATAATGGCAGAAAGCTTTTATCGATATCGCTGAGCGAAATCAAGGGCGGAAGAAAGGAAGGGTTCGGGACCTGGTCGCGGCGGCTGATTCTTGAGGGCCAGGGACATTACACGGTTGAGGTCTGGACCGACGGCGGCCAACTCCTGGGGACGGGGAATTTTATCCTGTATTAATATAAAAGCGGGCCCGTTGAAGGCCCGCTTTCGAATCCATCATGTTGTCATTCGCCGGATGCCCCGGCATACATTGTGTCAATGATATCTTTATACTTTTCGCCAACCACCTTCCGCTTGATCTTCATGGTCGGCGTTAACTCTCCGCCATCCTGCGTGAATTCATTCGGCATGAGTGTGAACCGCTTGATCTTCTCATAATTGGCCAGATCCCTTGACTGATCGGCAATCCGTTTTTCATAGAACTTGATGACATCCGGATTCTTCACCAGGTCTTCGCGGGAGCTGAAGACGATATTGTTCTCCCTGGCCCATGGTTCCAGGGCCGCGAAGGACGGCACGATGAGCGCGGTCACATATTTACGCTTGTCCCCGATGGTCGCAATCTGCTCGATATAGTAATCCATCCCCACCAGTGTCTCGATATGCTGCGGTGCGATGTTCTTGCCCTGGGAGGTGATGATAAGGTCCTTGATACGGTCGGTGATCTTGAGGAACCCGTCTTCGTCGATAATGCCGACATCGCCGGTTTTGAGCCAGCCGTTGACGAGGGTCTCCGCGGTGGCCTCGGGCTTCTTATAATATCCCTTCATGATATTGCCGCCGCGGACGAGGATCTCACCGGTATCATCGATTTTCACTTCACAATCCCTGATCGGCCTGCCCACGGTCCCGAATTTGAAATTGCCCGGAGCGTTGCAGGAGATCATGGGCGATGATTCGGTAAGGCCATATCCCTGGCATACCAGGAGCCCGGCTGCGAAGAAAAACTCCTCGATATCTATCGAGAGGGGCGCGCCGCCCGCGGAAAAGAATTTCTTCGGGCCGCCCACGACATCGCGGATCTTCTTTAGCACCAGGGCGTCTGCAAGGGCATGGCGCACCGCGAGCCAGGGCCCGACGAATTTCCTGTCCTTCTTTTTATACTGGTATGTCTTGCCGGTCCTGACGGCCCAGGTAAAGAGCCTGGCCTTGGCGGGAGACGCTTTTTTGAGCTTGTCAAATACCGTGGAATATATTTTCTCATATAGACGGGGAACACTGACCATGGCGGTAGGCCGCACATCGGGCATGTATTCCACGATCTTCTTCTGGTCAGCGAGATAATTGTTCTCCGCGCCTGTCCGGAACACGTAGTATGACCATGTACGCTCATAGGCATGGCTCAGGGGCAGGAAGCAGAGGCTCCGGTCGCCGACGCCTACCGAGAAACGCTCATCTATGGCGCGCATCTGGTGGGAAAAATTGCCATGGGTGAGTATCGCGCCCTTGGGATCGCCGGTTGTGCCTGATGTATAAATCAGGGTCGCGATGTCATCACCTGATCCCCGTCCGGTTCTTTCTTCAACCACGGGGTCCTTTGACGATTTTTTACCCAGCGCAAGGAAATCTTTTAAGTATATCGAATGGTTTCCTTTAAGTTGAGTTTTCTCATCAAAAACAATGATCTTCTTCAGATATTTTGATGTATCAATAAATGACGTTATCTTGTCATACTGTCCTTTATCGCCGACGAATAATACCCGTATTTCCGCATCATTGACAATATATTCCGCCTGTTTTGCGGTATTGGTGGCATAGATGGGAACCGAAATTCCCCTCACGGATAGGATACCAAAATCGGCGATGGACCACTCCGGCATATTCTGGGCGAAAATCCCAACCATCTCCCCTTCTTTCACATCATACTCGAGAAGGGCTTTGGCAGCTTCTTTTATCCGCTCACCCAGTTCTACATAAGTTATTTCCTTCCAGACCTCGTTTTCTTTATAACGCATGGCAATGGCTGTACCGAATTTTTTCACGCTGTCGCGTATCATTGCACCGATATTTTCGCTACTCATGCAGACCTCCTTCTGAATTTCATAAATCCTCTTTTTTAATGCTGATTTTTGTCAAGCCCAAGACCTTATGTAAATTGTTAAAATAGCATCCCTGCTTTTAAGGATCTTCGTTTAATACCGGATGGACGGATTAATGCATAATATAAATAAAGATTGTTGACATATAACATTATTATTATTAGGATTCTTCATAATTAATTTGGGCTCGATTATTATTCATATTTTACAGACTGATTTATATTTCTCACCTGACTTTTCAGATTGAGAATAAAGAATATCATATTACTTATGAATTAAGCAGGTTGGGGCAACATACAAGAGGATCGAGATGAAAATAAAAATAAATCAAACCGGCGAAATTATTAAAATAGGCATCGAAGGCAATCTGGAATCAACGACCCTGAAACCCTTCAACGACAAGGTAGCCAACATTCCAGGTTTCGATAAAGATGTCGAAGTTGACCTCGCCCTTGTTGATTACATTGACTCCTCCGGGATACGAACACTCCTGACGCTGAAAAAGAAACTGAAAGAGATTGATAAAAATCTTACGATAGTAAACTGCTCTGAAAACGTTAGACGGATTCTTCAGCTTTCCTCGCTCCAGGGTATCCTGTGATAAGACCGTAGCGCACCTATCACAACGGCACCATCATGACCTGGGAAAAGATATTAATCGCACTGATACCGATACCCGTCTTTTACCTGATCTATTTCCGGTACTTCACCTTCAAGCCGGAATACCTGAAGCATGTGGAGTGCTTTTTTTCCGGCATAGCCTTTGCCCTGGTGATCCTGCTTGTTTCACCCTACCTGGCGCCGTACATTAATATCAATAATCCGCTTTTCGCGGGTTTTGTCAAAGCTGCCACCATCGAGAAACTCGGGGCTTTCTGCATTATCATACTGCTTCATTATTATTACCCCAACTTCAGCATCATGGAATCGATCCTTTCCTCCATGATGTTCGGGATCGGTTTTTCAGCTGTTGAAAATGTCTCCTACGCCATGAATTTCGGCATGTCGATCATCCTGGTACGGATCCTTTTTTCCGTACCGCTGCACCTGACCACCTGCGGGATCATGGGATACTACCTCGGTCTCCGGAAGATGAGCGAGACGAAGTTAAACCGCGTCTACTATTCGGTTCTCTCCCTCATAATACCGATCTCTCTGCACGGGGCGTTTGACACGTTTATCCTGGCCGGCGGGTACATATCCTACCTGACCTCTCCGCTGCTGATCTTCCTGGTAATCATACTGGAGATACTCATGGCCCAGGCCCAGACCATGCTCCCGATCGGCCTGATCAGGGCGATGGGCCTGCGGTTTGAAGACTGGCACGTCATCGTGCATCAGCCGTCGTATGAGCGGTGGATCCTGCAGTCAATGGGAACACCGGACCGCGAACCGGAGAATTTCTTCCAGTGGCGGCCTGGACTCTTCCGGTTTATTTCTGTCATCATCTTCATGATTGTCGCCCTCATCGGGCTCGCTTTCAGGATGGAAATCATCGACCTGATGCAGCTGCAGATTTCGCACCAGGACCAGGTCATCATGCTCGGCATATTCCCTTTCTCCATCAGCATGATCCTCATCCTCGTCGGCGCGGTTAATCCTAATTTCTTCAAGAACAGCAAGATCAAAATACCGATAATATCCGACGTCGAAGTAACAGCGGGCGGAGAGTTTGAAGAGATACTGGTCACCTACGACATCACAGCAGCCAGCTGTTTTCTCAGGACCGCCGAGCCGTACGGCATCGGCACCAGGAAGGTAATTCGATTCGAGTGCCCCTCATTCACGTCCGGTGAAATGGAAAGCGTTATAGTATGGGAGAACCACGCCAACCCGCACGCCCCGCGGGGGTCCGTCATCAAGCTCGTCAACCAGCCGGCGCATTTCTTCTTCCCCTTTCTGGTCAGGTACATCATCTTCCGCCTTTTCAAGGGCATCGTGTTCAACCTGAAACTGCCGGGATTCGAATCGATCCGCAAGCTTTTCATGCGCCCCATATCGACCATGCAGGACATCAGGGTCATGCCGGCCGGCACGATCATCTACGCAGAGGGCGACAAGGCGACGGAATTCTTCCTTTTAAAAAAAGGGACGGTTATTTTTTACAAGACGAAAGAAAACGGTGAAATCATCACCATTGACACCGTCGATGACGAACAGCTCTTCGGCGAGATGGCGGTCATCGGCAAAAACGTCCGTGCCGATACGGCCCGCTGCGTGACAGACTGCGTCATAGCGGTCGCGGACCGGGAGAACCTGAATGCCCTGGTAAGAAACAACACGGAGTTCGCCATCAACCTGCTGGAGACGCTGGCCAACCGGGTGCAGATGTCGGAAAAAGTTCTGTTCGAGAATATCCGCAACCTCGAAAAAAAGGAATACGACCATATCAAACTGGCCCGCGCGGCTGTTCTTCTGCTCCTCCTTGGGAGCGGCAGCGATGTTGTTGATAATACCATCGGCATTTCCGTGGACATGAAGCACATAGACGGCGCCCTCAAGGATATCGATGATGGCGCCGTGCTGGAAATCCTCACCCGGTTTATAAAATCAGGTACACCGGCAGCATCCGAAGCGGACCTGTCGCCGACGGCCGAAACAGCCAGCAGAAGCATCCTGGAAAAATTCAGGATGAAACTCAGGATTCGCAAACATTAACCGCTCGAATCACGCACGGCGACTGCCGGCATCGGACTTCATCATTGCATTGTTATTAAGGAAACAATCAAATTTATTGACTTTACAATTATACTGTTATACATTACAATCAACACCGGTACTGTTATTTAATTTCTTGATTCCCGAGGAGGCCTTCCATGAAAATAAGCGCGAGAAACGTCTTAAAAGGAAAAGTGAAAAAAGTTGTCCATGGCTCTGTCAATTCGGAAATATTCATCGAACTCCCGGGCGGCACGGAAATCATATCAATCATCACCAAGTCATCAGCGGACACCCTTGACCTGAAAGACGGTAAAGACGTATACGCTGTTGTCAAGGCTTCCAATGTGATGATAGCCGTTGACTGACCGGCCTTTCCATATCACGCTGCCATGTTATCCGCTGTCACTATCATGTGACGGCAATTCTTGCACCGGATGAGCGTTTGCCCGGATGCATATGTGTCAAGGGCCGCAATAGTTATCATACCATCAGATACGTTCTCACTCGGAATTTCATATTTATTATTGACTGATTAGTATACATGGCTTTAAGCAATAATCTGAAAGAGTTTTATTTAAAATCATTTATGGAACAGCCATGAAGCTTGAATCGATTATAAATAAAATAATATCCGACCGCGGTGAATACATCTTCGGCCTGGCGGATATTTCCGGCCTGCTGAATAATTCATACCGGGATTATTCAGGAGCGATTTCCATCGGGAAAAAACTGGACAACACTATTATTGATCAACTCGTCGACGGTCCTACACTAGATTACTACCGTCATTATAACCGGGTAAACCTGGAATTATCAGAGGTCCTTGCCGAATTATCGAAAGAACTGGGGGCCATGCATATCGATCATGCCGTGATCAAGCCCACGGTATCCAGCGGGGAACTCACCGCTGAGCACCACAGGACCCTGACCCATGATTTTTCTCATAAAATGGCGGCGACACGCGCCGGACTGGGATGGATTGGCAAGACAGACCTGTTTATTTCAGAAAAATTCGGCCCCCGCGTCCGCCTTGCCTCCATCCTGGTAAAAATGCCTTTTCCCGTTACCCGTCATGCCTGCAATGAAAGCAGGTGCGGCAGCTGCCGTGTGTGCGTGGACGCATGCCCGGCGAAGGCAGCCACCGGGGCATTATGGAACATCTCCATGAAGCGGGAAGATTTCTTTGATGCTTTTAAATGCATGGACACGTGCCGCGAGCTGGCAAACAAACGGATACAAAAAAACGAAAGCATCTGCGGTATATGCGTTTGCGTGTGTCCGATAGGGAAACAGCAGAAATGCTGTTAGAACAAACTGACATGTGAGGATACCATGGAAAAACTTTTTTACCCCCAATCGCTCGCCATCATGGGGCTCTCTTCAAAACCGAACAACATACCGAAGCTGGTCCTGGAAAATCTCATCCGGTGGGGATACAAGGGGAGGATCCTGGGAGTCAACCCGCGCTCCGATGATCAAGAAGTAAACGGTATCCGGATGTATAAAAGCGTCAGCGAGCTCCCCATCGTGCCGGAACTGGTCTTCGCACTCGTCCCGTCAAAGCTCATACCCGATCTCGTTGAAGAATGCGGTCAAAAGGGTACCCGGTGGATGGCCATCCCTTCCGGCGGATTTAACGAGCTGAGCCAGGAAGGGCAGAAACTGGCGGACCTGCTGATGGATAAGGCGCGCAAGCATGGCATCCATTTCGTCGGGCCCAACGGCCTTACCGTTGCCAATACGGCCAACGGCCTCTGCCTGCCCTTCATTCCGTCCTTTCCGCCTCCCAAGGGGGGCCTTTCGATCATAGCCCAGAGCGGGGGCGTCGGCATCATGCTCTGGAACTTCATGACCGACGAGAACGTGGGCATGGCGAAATTCGCCAGCATCGGCAACAAGCTCGACCTGGACGAGGTCGATTTTCTCGAATACTTCGGCCGCGATCCGGAGACGAAGATCATCGGCATGTACCTGGAAAGCATCCCGCGCGGCAAGGAACTCCTGGCGGCCGCCGAAAAGATAGATAAGCCCATCATGATCCTCAAGTCGAACACCACGACGGCCGGGCGCCGGGCGGCCATGAGCCACACTGCCGCCCTGTCCAATGACGACGAGATCATCAACGCCGCCTTCGAGCGGGCCGGCATCATCCGTATATCGCACTTCAACGAATTCATCAGCATAGCCAAGGCCTTCGACCTGCCGTCCATGCGGGGCAACCGGCTGATGATGATGAGCCCGGCCGGCGGCATCACCGTCATGATGGCCGACCTGTGCGAAAAGATCGGGTTCCGCTTCGCCGAACCGGGAAGGGAGTTCTATGAAGGGCTGAAGGGCTTCTCCAACGCCGGCGTCATCAACTTCTCCAATCCCCTTGACATGGGCGACATCTACGACCCGTACCTGTACGCGAAGATCTTTTACGAAGTGATGCACAACGACAATATCGACGGGGCCGTGTTCGTGAGCCAGTGGCCCCACATGCCCCGCGGCGAGGACGTCTTTTACAAGATGTTCCACACCGACCTGTCCAAGGAAGCGACCGGCACCATGCTCTCGTCGGGTAAACCGCTTGGGGCGTGCATATTCGGCCTTTCAACAACGACATCCGCCATGAAGAAGAACATCAACTTCCCCATTTTCGACGAGTTCGAGGAAATGATGATCGCCCTGAAAAAGCAGTGCGATTACCACATGAGGCAGGAGCAGAAACCGGGCGACGCGGCCCTTCCCGCCGCGGCTGACCTGGATCGGACACGCCAGTGGATCGGGGCCCATGCCGGCGATACCGGCGAGGAGACACTGGATCTCCTTTCCGGCTTCGCTATTCCCGTCGCTGAATCCGCCGTGGCGAAAGACGCCAGCACGGCCTGCTCCCTGGCAAAAAGAATAGGCTACCCCGTGGTCATGAAGGTGGTGTCTCCGGACGCCCTGCACAAGTCCGAGGCGGGCGGCGTCCTCGTCGGCCCGGCCGATGACGATGCCGTGGCAAAAGGCTTCAACACCATCCGGCAGAATCTCGGCGCATATAACAAGGACGCCCGTTTTAACGGCGTCAGGGTCATGAAAATGGCCGGCGAAGGATACGACATGTTCATCGGCGGCAAGCAGGACGCGTCCTTCGGGCCGGTCATATTTTTCGGATACGGCGGCATCTACATCGAGATATTCAAAGACGTAAAACTCCTCCTCTGCCCAACCGGACGCGGGGAGATACTGGATAAAGTGAAAGAGCTGAAATCATATCATATACTGAAGGGCGCCCGCGGCAAACAGGCGGGAAACATAGACGCGTTTGTGGATATGATTCACCGGGTCTCGCACCTGATGGCGGCATTTCCGGAAATCAGGGAACTGGATATCAATCCGGTGCGAATCCTCGGTGACGGATCCGGCGCCGTCGCCCTGGATGCGAGGATACGGATAGGATAAAAGAGGAAAGCGGCGTTATAAGGATAGCCATGAACTCTTACCTCATACTGCCATTCATCGCGTTCCTGGTCAACATCTTCACCATGTCCTATGCGATCGCGTTGAACATGCGCAACCCGATCAACCGGTCATTCGTGATGTTTTCCGCGGGAATTAGCCTCTGGGTCCTCTGCAGCGCCGCATTCCATCTTCCCCTTGAGGATTACTTCATTGTCCCTTTCAGCAAATTTTCTTCCGTCTTCTGGTATTCCAGCGGGTTCCTGTTCATGAATTTCACGTACGTGTTTCTGCGGCGCCGGCGGGACCTGTTTTACTACGCAATCCTGGGGTTATCGTTACTGGCAATCTCCATCTCCGCGACCACGGGGCTGATAGTCTCCGGTTTCTCGCGGTATCCCTGGGGCTGGCGTTTTAACGAAGGCATTCTCTTTACCCATGCAACCGTGCTGGTGATCGTCATACCCATCGTGGTTTCATGGGCCCTGACGTTCCGCTACCGGCAGATGTCCCGTGACCCGGTCCGGCGCAGGCAGCTCATACCGCTGCTTGCGGGGACATTCATAGCCATTCTTTTCGCGGCGGTAAACCAGTTTCTCATCCCGGCATTGCCCGGACTTGAAAGTAGCGTCAGATACACTGTCTCATGGAGCGTCATCCTGAGCATCTTCGTGTTCTACACCATCATCCGATACCGGTTCCTGACCCCCGGTATAACCGATATCGCCGCGGAGCTTTTCGAATCCTCAAAAGAAGGCGTCCTCATACTGAACAGCACCGGGTCGGTACTCAATATCAACAGCGCCGCGGTGAAAATATTGAACATCGGCGGCGTAAAAATCTCATCGCTGCGCGTTGAATCGCTGATTGACGGATACAACCCGGACAACATATACAGCAATTACCAGACGACGACCGCCGGGCCCGGGGAAAAGCGGACGATCCTGGTCAGCCAATCAGAAATACGGGCAAGGGAAATCACCACGGGAAGAATACTGATAATCAACGACATCAGCGAAATGGCCCGCATGAACGAAGCCCTGCGGGAGTCGAATGAACTGTTCAATCTCATTACCGGAAACGTATCAGACATTATCTGGATATTGGACCTGGCAACATTAAAACTGAACTATGTGAGCCCATCGGTGACGGCGATAACGGGATGGAGCCCCGGGGAATTCAAGCACTTCCTGCTGACAGAGCGGATTGATAAAGAGTCCATTGACCACATTTTCAAAATATTGACCGAGGAGCAGGCCAATGACAGGGAACGGGATCCCGCGCGGTCAATCGCGCTCACCATGAAAGAGCGCACGCGAAGCGGCGCCATGATCGACGTCGAGATCAGGGCATCCTTCATCAGGGACGCCGAAGGCATGCCGGTTGCCGTTCTGGGAATAACCAGGGACATCACGGAGCACAAGCGCCTCGAGAACGAGCTCCGGTCGAGCCTCCGTCAGCTGAAAGAACGCAATGATACTATCGAACATGACCTGAAGACCGCGCAGATCATCCAGCGGGCCCTGCTCCCCTCGGAAGCCCCGGCCTGTGAACGCCTGGCGATCGATTTCCGGTACCGCCCTCTGGAAGCCGTCGGCGGCGACTTTTTCAACATACTGAAACTGGCCGACGGCGGCCTGTCCATGTTCCTGAGCGATGTCACGGGACACGGCATCACCGCGGCGCTTTTCCTTTCGCTGCTCAAATCCATCAGCACCACGCACCTGCGCAAGCACGCGTACGAACCGTCTGCATACCTGGCCGCCGTTAACGCCGATCTGTACGAGAACATGCATTCCTATTTTGTATCGGCCGTGTACGGCATCTTCAAGTATGGCGGCGAGGGGGAACCCATGCGACTTGCCGTTGCAAGCGGCGGGCATCCGCCCCCGATCATCCACCATGCCGGTGAGGAGGCCGCGCGGTACCTGGACATTCACGGCACCATGATCGGCCTGGCGAACGATATCGCGTATCATTCTCTCGAGATGACGCTCAATCCCGGGGACCGGGTATATTTCTATACTGACGGTCTTCCCGAAATAACGGACGCGCACCGCGATTACCTGGGCTATGACCGGTTCCTTGATATAGTCACCGCCACCAGATCCATGCGGCTCGGCAACGCCCTGGATGAAATCATAGCCGCGGCGATATGTTTCCACGGTTCAGGAAATATTTCTGACGATATTGTCCTTATCGGCTTCGAAGTCCTCTGATACGGGGTCGCTACCGCGGCCCGATCTTTTCCTTTACGGCCAGCGCGCTTCTGCCCATTATCCTGATTTTTCTATCCGGCAGGTTGAATGTCACGTAATGCACGAGAAACCTGCCGAATTCGATGTTGCTCATTGCGGTATAGCTGATATAGATCGGCTTGTGAAAAAAGGAAAACAGGAAGATGGGCGCAAGACGGATACCCTGAGTATAAACTGTAATATTCAGAACTGAATTGTAACTCCCCAGGAACCCGATCCGCATTGATTGGAATGAATAGGTCACGCCTGTTTCCTGGAGTATCGCGGGCACGGGATTCGACTGCGCCAGTCCCCGCCAGCCACCGATGACGGATATGAGGCCGGTCACCCCGATCCACATGATAATAAAAAAAGGGATGAATACAAGAGGAATGATTATTTCCATGACGGACCGCCTTTTTTTAATGAATTATACAGTGATCCCCTGCTCATCCATCTCGGCGTCAAAGGCCTTTGACTTCTCCTCGAGCTCGGTGATGTGAGTCTCGAGAGTGTCAAACAGGGAATCTATCTCCGTGCGGAGCTGGTGGATATCCCGGGATAACCGGGCTATGGTTTCACCCTTCCCTATTCCCGATGCAGCGATGATGTCATTGTTCAGGGCCGAGAGGCGTTTCTCCTTCGCCCCGATGGACGATTCGATCTCGGCGATCTTCGATTTCAGCGGATTGATTACCTTCGAACGCCGTGACAGCAGGTCAGCCCGGATACGGCGCGAGTCCTTCTTGCTCACGGTGTCCCGGTCGGCGCCCCGCGGCGCCGGAGAGGCGCTCCGCTGCGACGGGCCCTCACGCTCGTCCTCCCATCCCACCTTTTCGAGAAAATTCTGGTATGTGCCGTCGAAGACTGTCACGCGGCCTCCCTGGAACACCACGAAGCGGTTGGCCAGGGTGTGAAGGAACATCTCGTCGTGGGTCACGATGATGGCGGCGCCCTCGAACCCGTCGATCGCAGCGAGGAGCGCCTCGGAGGACTCCATGTCCAGGTGGTTGGTGGGCTCGTCAAGGAGGAGAAGGTTCGATTTCTGGGCCAGTATCTTTCCCAGGAGGACCCTGCTCTTCTCCCCGCCGGAGAGCACCTCGATCTTCTTGAGGGCCATGTCACCCTCGAACATCATGGCACCGGAGATGTCGCGCGAACGCTGACGTTCGCACCCGGCGCTCATGATCTCTTCTTCTATGGTGTAGAGGCTGTTCAAGCGCAGCGTATTGGTCTGGGAGAAATGGCCGATACTCATATCACCGTGCGAGATTATCCTCCCGGCTTTCGGGACCAGCTCGCCCGCCAGGAGCCGGAGGAGCGTTGTCTTGCCCTTCCCGTTTTTCCCGATGACGCAGATCCGGTCGTCCTTGCCCACGGTGAATCCGACATTCGGGATGAGTTCCCCGTCTCCGTAAGAAAAGGAAAGGCCGTCCACGGTCATGAGGACCTTGGCGGGGAAGGCCTTATAGCTGAAGGAGAAATCAAGAGTCTTGATCTTATCGAGGCGGTCCAGCTTATCCTGTTTTTCCAGTGCCTTGATGCGCGACTGCACCATGCCGGCAAGGCGCGCCTTGGCCCGGAACCGGCTGATGAAGAGCTCAGCCTCCTTCCGCTTCTTCTCATCATTGACGCGGGTCTTTTCGTATATCTCTTCTTCCTTCAGAATCTGTTCATAGTACTTATCAGTGCCGCCCTCGATCTTGCGCACCCTTTTACGGTGGATTCCCACGGTATGGGTCGTCACGCTGTCCATGAAGGAGCGGTCGTGGGTGATGACCATGAGCTCGCTCTTCCACTGGCGGAGAAACTTTTCCAGCCAGCGGATCGACACGATGTCAAGGTAGTTGGTCGGCTCATCCAGGAGGAGGAGGTCAGGATCCGACACCAGGACCCGGGCAAGTCCCAACCGGACCTGGTAGCCGCCGGAAAATTCCGATGTCGGCCGCTGCATGTCCAGCTTCGTGAATCCCAGGCCCGAAAGGATCTTTTCCGCCATCCAGGTCTCACCATGAAGGTGTTCCGGAAGGCCCCGGCATGCTTCAGCCAGCACGGTCGGCTCCGTGAAAAGAAGGTGTTGTGTCACATAGCCGATGCGATAACCGCGCGGAACGGCTATCTCGCCGGAATCAGGCTGTTCCTCCCCTATGATTATGCGAAATAACGTGGTTTTGCCATGGCCGTTGCGCCCGACAAGGCCGATTCGTTCCTTTTGATTTACGCTGATACTGACATTGTCGAAGAGAGACTGTCCGCCGAATGATTTGGAGAGGTTTATTATTTTTATCATAACCGATAACTATCGGCGACAATGCTTAAAGAAGTAGCATTAGATTTCAAATGTTTTTCTTTTATATATGCCTGAACAAACGAGAGATATTTTTACTCTGACACCATAATAGGTAAAGTGGGCATTTTTTATATTATGTGCATCTATTACACACAAACAAATTTTTACTCTGACCCCCCAAAAAACATAAATTTAGCTTGACTTAAATACCTACCGACGGTATTTTTAACCACTGAACAAAACAATGACAAAAAAAGAATCAAAAGATAAAAGGATAAAGGACATCCTTGACGCAGCCATCCATGAGTTTGTCGAAAAAGGATATGAATCCACCTCCATGGAATCGATAGCGGCCAGGGCCGGTCTTACCAAAGGCGGCCTCTATTATCATTTTGTCAGCAAGGACGACATCCTGATCAAAGCCAACGAATTGTTCATGGAACCGGTACTGGCTTTTATGACCGACGCCATGGAGAGGCCGGATGCCGGTGATGGCCTTGCCGCCTATATCACCCATTACCTGACCTACTGGACCCGGCATCCCCGGGAATTATCCTTTATATTCCTTACCATGGCTAAAAACATATCCGACCAGAACCTCTGGCATCTCTATAACGGGTACTCGTCCCGGATGACCGCTTTTTTCGACGGTATGTACCGGAAGGGAATATCAGCGGGAGACTTCAAGGCTATCAACACCAGGGGCGCTTCCATCGCCCTCATGGCCGCCCTCGACGGCATTATCAGCTACCTCGTTCTGGATAAAGACCTGCAGCTGGAAAGAACCATCAGCGATTTCATTGATACTTTTATTAATAATTACAAGGAGTGAACCATGAAAGGAAAGCCAGGCAAAACAATCAAGACCGGCTTCGGCAATGAAGCGGCCCGCCCTGTTATAAATTCGAAACTCTGCACCAGGTGCGGATTATGCGTTACAGTATGTAAAACCTTCACCATTATTGAGATTGACGACGCGCCCGCGGTTATCCCGGACAACGGGCTGGGCTGCATCGGCTGCGGCCAGTGCATGATGGTCTGCCCGAAGGGTGCCATCACGGTGACGGGACGCAGGATCGGGACCGGGGATACCTTTATCCTCCCGAAAAAGGAAAAACGCGCGACCCCCGAAGCCCTGGAAGCGCTTCTCCTCTGTCGCCGCAGCGTCAGGGATTTCGCGGACAGGGAAGTGGAGAAAAAAACAATCGACCGGCTCCTCGCCATGTCCACAAGCGCTCCCATGGGGATCCCTCCCTCCGATGTGGGCGTGACTGTAGTTTACGGTTCTGATCGCGTCCAGGAATGCGCCGGCGATATCCTGTCGGTCTTCGCCAAATGGCAGAGGTTCTTCAACCCGGTCGTCATGACCCTGATGCGGCCTTTCATGAAAAAAGCCGATGTTGAAGCGTTCCGGGACTTTATCCTGCCTGTGACAAAATTGATGATCGACGAAAGGAAACGCAGGATCGACTACCTCTTTTACGGCGCGCCCTGCGTTCTCCTGTTCCATCAATCGCCTTACGCGGATCCCGTCGACGGCCACATCGCCTGCACCTACGCCATGATTGCGGCGGAGTCCCTCGGCCTCGGCACCTGCATGATCGGCACCGTTTCCTTCGCGCTGGACCGGGAGAAGAAGCTCAAAGAAAAATGGGGGATACCGGCGGAAAACAAGGTGGCCCTGGCCATGATCCTGGGGTATCCCGCGTTTCGGTATGTCCGGGGAATAAAGAGGGCCTTTGCGTCGGTCATATACAAATAAATGACATGGATGCGGCGCCCGGACAGAACCGCATAACTCAATCCTTCCGGGGACGGCCCAGGGCCTTCTTCTGCTTCTCTTTTCCGGCGGTGTCCCTTTCCACGAAGATATCGTTCCCGTCAAAGGGATCGCGGCCCGTGTAGTACATGACCGTGGACCAGGTTGACGGGAGAGGCGTGAAGATCTGTACCTGTTCCGGATCGAGGTGGAGCTCGTCATGCACAAACGCGCGCAGGGCCTTCATGTGGTTCAGGGTGCATCCGGGGTGCGCGGCGATCAGGTAATAGGTGAGGAACTGCTTTTTCCGGAATTGCCTGTTCAGCCGCATGAAACAATCGCGGAACGCCAGGAGCCCCTCAACAGGCGGCTTACCCATGAGGTCAAGGACGCTGTCCACGCAATGCTCCGGCGCGATTTTCAGCTGTCCCGAAACATGATACCGCACGATTTCCGAGAGGTATTCCTCTCCCGCGCCGGTATCGGCCATGATTAGGTCATGGCGCACCCCTGATGCCACGAAGGCCCTCCTGATCCCCGGAATTTTCCGTATCTTCCGGAGGAGGCTTATCAGGCTCTTGTGGGACACGCTCATCCCCCTGCACACGTGCTCGCCCAGGCAGCGCTTGTCCGCGCAGACTCCCCGGCGCGCCATGTTCCTGCACAGCATCCCGTACATGTTCGCCGTGGGACCGCCGATATCCGCGATTATTCCGCGGAAACCCGCATGTTTCGTAAAGCTTCTCGCTTCCCTGAGAATGGATTCCTCGCTCCTGGAAATAACAGCGCATCCCTGGTGAACCGCTATGGAGCAGAAATTGCACTCTCCGAAACAGCCACGATGCGTCGTAATAGAAAACCTGATCGTATCCAGGGCGCGCACAGCCCCCATTTTTTTATAGTAGGGATGCGTCTCCCGCTCATAGGGAAGCTCGTAAACCCGGTCCAGTGCATCGGAAGAAAGGGGCAACGCGGGGGGATTGTGGATAAGATAGCGGTCGCCATGATTCTGGACCATACCCCTGGCGCTTAACGGGTCACAATTGCCGAAGAAGAGCCTGCTCATCTTTATGAATTCATGTTTATCCTGCGCCACGTCATCATATGAAGGAAGATTGATATATTCGCTGATTGTGTATCCTGAAATATAGCAGATGCCCCGCACGCGGTGGAAGTCTTTGCCCGATTTCAGGCAGCCGGCCAGTTCCACCACGGTCCGCTCGGCCATGCCGTACGCAAGGATATCCGCCTTGGCATCGAACAGGAGCGACCGGCGTATCCTGTTATCGCGGAAGTCATAGTGCGCGATCCGGCGGAGGCTCGCCTCGATCCCGCCGATAACTATCGGCGCAGTGTCCTTGAAGTGCTGGCGGATAAGGTTCACATACACGATAACGGCCCGGTCGGGACGCCGGGTATTCTTCCCGCCCGGGGTCAAATCGTCCTGCGAGCGCCTCTTTCCCGTGGCGGTATAATTGGCGACCATGGAATCCACGGACCCGGCGCTGACCCCCCAGAAAAGGCGCGGCTCCCCAAGGCGGTTTATATCGACGCCGCTCCCTGTATCCGGCTGCGCTATGATCCCCACCCGGTAACCCGCGTCCATGAGCACATGACCAATCACGGCCGTTCCCAGGTAGGGGCTGTCAATATAGGTGTCTCCGCTGATGAGGATGATATCAAGCTGGTTCCACCCCAGAGAGTTAGCTTCTTCTATGGTTGTCGGAATGAACAAAACGCGTCTCCTCGGCAGGGGTCAGAGTAAAATATGATACAGCGTGCCCTATTTAGGATCGGGAAAATCAGGATCTTTTTTCGAGAGGAAGGCTGTAATGCCGTGAAGGCACTCGCCCGAAGCGATCAGGTCGGATGCGACCAGGGTTTCCAGTTCCAGGGCATCCCTGAAGGGGATATCCGGCGAACGGCGTATCACTTCCAGCGCGGCCCGGACCGCCAGCGGCCCGTTTTTAGCTATTATCCCTGCCATCTCAAGCGATTCTTCAAGGGCTTTTCCCGGCCTGCTTATCCGGTTCACCAGGCCCATGCCCAATGCTTCATCAGCCCCAACCCGTCGCGCCGTCAAAATCAGGTCAGCGGCCGGCGATCTGCCCAGGAGCCGGCTCAGTGCGACACCGCCGCCCCAATCCGGTATGAGGCCCAGGCGCACCTCGGAAAAGCATATCACCGCCCCGGGGTCCATCACCCGCAAATCGCACCGGACCGCGAGCTCGGCGCCGCCGCCGAAAGCCGGTCCGTTCATGGCCGCGATGATGGGAACCGGCAGGGCCACCAGTTTATCAACGGTCTCGCGGATATACCGGACCACTTCCTCGACAGCGGTGCGGCTCCGCTTTTTAACGGCTTCCGCCAGGATAGTTATCTGCGGGTTTTCGGGGTTAACGTCAAAGCCCGCCGAAAAGGCATCAGCCGCCCCCGTAACGACAATGGCCCGTGGAAGATGCGCCTTCAATTGAGCCACTGCCCGCTCCAGGCCCGACCACATGTCCCTGTTGAAGACATTTTTCTTATCAGGCCTGTTGAAGGTGACAATGGCACTCTGACCCCGGTATTCAACCTGTACGCAGGTATCCGACATCACGAGCCTCCCGGTTATTACTGTTGATATTTTTTCCCGAAAACATCAAGATACGTAAAATCAGCAATGCCCTTGCGCGGCGGGCCCTGCTTGTCCGGCACCGCAGGCTTGCCCACGGGAATCACGGTCACCGCCTCATAGCCTTCCGGCACGGACAGGATATCCTTCAGGGCCTGATGGTCAAGAAGGCTCACAATTACCGTACCAAGTCCGATATCGTGGGCGCGAAGGCACAGGTTCTGGACCGCCAGGGCCAGGTCAAACATAAACCATTCAGAGAATATCGTCAGGTTTTTCCCATCGTGGGCACCGGAAACTCCCCTTTTGGCGCATCCCACGATGACGACCGAGGCTGATTGCGCGCACTTGGTTGCCGGGTTGTTCTTGACGAAGGTGCCGGCGATTTTTTCGATTACCTGCCGGTCCCTGACGATAATGAATTCCCAGACCTGGGTATTGGCCCATGACGGGGCCCACCGGGCAGCTTCAAGGATTTCATTGATTTCAGCATCAGCAACCAGGTAGTCGGTAAACTTCCGGACGCTTCTTCGTTTCAGGATCGCTTCTTTCAATTCCATCAATGGCCTCCTGGCTCAATATTTCTATTATTATCCTTAATTACTATTATTGCAATCCCTTTTCACGGCCGGCCCTCCAAAATATTGATCAAAAAACAAAAAGCATGCATTATTTCCGCTATCTGCAGTCTAACAGGCACGCCAGGCGGTACTATGTATACCCGGGTGTCAGAGCAACATTTGCACAAGCATATACCGGGGACCAGGGCAGCGTCCTATCCGGGATTCGGGGTCAGAGTAAAATAATCCCGCAGGGGTCAGAGCTGTACCCGAAGGTAAAAAATAAAAAATTCTTGCCATCCATCCCACATCCATACTGTTAAGCCATGAAGCGGTATAATTCTTTATTCTATTACCTTGCCCTGGCGAACTTCATGTTCTTCCTCGGCAATTCCCTCTATATACTCCTCCCGGTATACCTGAAAAGCCTGGGCGCATCCGAATCGTATATAGGGATAATGAATAACGTGGATAAAATCTTTATCATTATATCCGCCATCACCATAGGGTCTCTCATGCACGGCAGGGACAGGATAAAACTCCTCCGCATCGGCTACCTGATCCTCGCCTGCGCCTATGCCTCGTATCTCCTGGTAACGTCGCTGACCTGGGCGCTCCTCATCATACGCATCATCCACGGCATCGGTTTTTCCGTGGCCATGATCCTGGGCACTTCGATCATATTCGAGATTGTCCCCATCAAGGACGCTGCCGAGGCCATCGGCATATACGGTATCGCTGCCGCCCTCAGCAATGCCATCAGCCCCTTTTTCGGAGAGATGATCCTCTCGCACGGATATCCGCACCAGGTGATATTCTCCCTATCAGTGGTAATGGTCCTGCTCAGCCTGGCCATCACCTTCATCATGCCATGCCTTGATTGCGGTAATAATGTAGAAAATCTGCCGACCAGCAGGGGTTCGCTGCATCTCATGGCGAGGCCGAAATTCCTCCTCATGGCCCTTGTCTCCATGATATTCGGCGGCGGATTCGGTGTGATCGTGACGTATCTCCCGAATTTCATCCGCACCACCACAAGCATGAAGTTCTCCTATTTTTTCATGATATACATTGCGGTGCTCATTCTTATCAGGTTCACCTTCATCAAGCAGGCGGGCAGGATTAAAAGAAGCACCCTGCTCATCGCGGTCTTCACGGTCGGCGCTCTGATGAACGTATTCATGAACTTTCTCGACTCGATGATCATGCTGGTCATCGTGAGCGTCATGTACGGGATCACCCACGGGATTCTCTACCCGGTCCTGAACACCATCCTGGTAAGCATCGTGGAGGCTCATGACCGGAGCAAGGCCAACGCGCTTTTTACCGCCTCGTTCAATGGAGGCATGATGGTCTTCGCCCTGGCCCTGGGATTCCTGATCGATTACCGGAATTCCTACCTGGCCGCCTTCGATGTGTGCGCCGTCATGTTCCTGGCCGCCATTATCCTCATCAACATGGCCCTCCGCCACGGAAGCCTGGACGCGGCCGAGGAACCGGCGCCGGACATCACCATGGGGTCGGAGCAGAACCTGTAAATGCAACCGCGCGGCCCTTCAATCCCGAAGCGCGGATCGAGATGGCCTGATACGGGATATCTCTCCCCGCCAGGCTGCCGAGGCAGAAAAAGTTCTAATCTTATGTCGCATCAGAGCCGATAGATATCCCATATCATAGTGCGGCAGGATAATTGCCATGGGAACCCTCAGAACAGCATTCATCATCCTATCACTGGTCATACTCCCGGCGGCTGTGTACGCAGTTGACGAAAAGAAAGAAGACCAGAGCCTTGACGTCCTTGCGGACGACCTCAAGTTCCAGAACGGGATAGGCTTCTTAAAGATCAAGAAATACAACAAGGCCCTCGAGACTTTTAACGAGTACCTGGAAATCTACTACAATGGGACCCACCGACACGAGGTATACCGCCACATAGCCGAGATATACTTTAACCGGATGGAATACATGAAGGCCGTTGATAATTACCAGGCCCTGTATGAAGAATTCAGCAACACCGAAAGTGGCATCGAGGCTTATTTCAACATCGGCATCTGCCATATCAAGATGGGAAATGAAAAAAAAGCATCGGAGATATTCAACGACATAATCGAAAACCATGCCGATTCAGCCTTCCGCCAGCAGGCAGAATTGCAGTTGAACATGATAACCATTCTGCAAGAATAACTCAATAGGCTTGCTGCTAAACTGGCGTCTCGCGCTCGCAGTCCCGACTGGTCGGGATGCGGGGACTATTTTAGGGGCTTCGCCCCTTAGCTCCCTTTAATTAATTAAGGATTGCAATAAATCAAATATAAATTTTTTTAATTTCCTATTGACAAAAAAAGACCTCAATAGATTATGCCCCTTATTTTGTCAAAAGACGGCCCATCAGGATAGACAATACCAGTAGAGACTGCCTCGCGCCGGATCTGCCGAATACAATAAGAAGTTTGAGGAATTAATATGCCATTACAAAAAGTGAGAAATATCGGGATCGCCGCACATATCGATGCCGGTAAAACCACCGTGACCGAACGGATCCTGTTCTTCACCGGGACCACGAGAAAGCTCGGCGAAGTGCACAACGGCGAAGCCACGATGGACTTCATGAAGCAGGAACAGGAGCGGGGCATTACCATCGCCTCGGCGGCCATATCCTGCTCATGGAACGATCACATGGTCAACATCATCGACACCCCGGGTCACGTCGATTTTACCGTTGAAGTGGAACGGTCCCTGCGCGTCATCGACGGCATGGTCGCCGTCTTCTGCGCGGTAGGCGGCGTCGAACCCCAGAGCGAGACCGTGTGGAACCAGGCCGACCGGTACCGGGTGCCACGGATCGCCTTTATCAACAAGATGGACCGCATCGGAGCGGACTTCTATGAAGTCGTCAGCCAGATGGAGAAATACCTCGACGCGAACCCGGTTCCCTTCCAGATTCCTATCGGCATCGAAGACAGCTTTGAGGGCTGCATAGATGTCATTGAAGGAAAAGCCCACCTATTCAAGGACAAGGAGCGGGTTATTGAAGAGGTTCCCGAGGCTTACAAGGCAAAAACCGCGGAAGCCCGCCAGCATATTATCGAGAAACTCGCGGATTATAATGAAGAAATAGCGGACCTGTATCTGAACGGCAAGGAGATCCCCACCGATCTTCTTAAAAAAGCCGCCCGCGAGGCCACCATCAAGATGCTGTTCACCCCGGTAATGTGCGGGTCCGCCTACAAGAACAAGGGAGTGCACCAGCTGCTCGACTCGGTTGTGGATTACCTTCCATCGCCCATCGACATCGGCGCCGTGGTCGGCATTGACATGGATGACCCGGAAAAATCGCATACCCGGCATCCCTCCGCGAAGGACCCCTTCGCGGCCCTCGCCTTTAAACTGATCCACGATCCCTACGTGGGGCAGCAGACCTTCATCAGGGTCTACTCCGGCGAACTGAAGAGCGGCATGCAGGTATACAATTCAACGAAGAAAAAAATGGAGCGCATCGGCCGGATCCTCCGGATCCACGCCAAGGAGCGCGAAGAGGTCGAAACGGCCGGTCCCGGCGACATCGTCGCCCTCATCGGAATGAAATTCACCAAGACCGGGGACACGCTGTGCGACTCCGATCATCCCCTTTACCTTGAGTCGATATTCATCCCACCGGCAGTCATCGAGATGAAGATAAATCCGCCCTCCAGGAAGGAGGAGGAAAAACTCGGGGCCGCCCTGCGCAAGCTGGCCATGGAGGACCCGTCTTTCACGGTCCGGTTCAACGATGAGACGAACGAAACGATCATCGCCGGTATGGGCGAGCTCCACCTGGAGATCATCATCGACCGCCTGAAGACCGAGTTCGACGCCATCGCCGAAGTCGGGGCTCCGTCCGTGGCCTTCCGCGAAACTATCACCCGCGAAGTTGAGTGCGAGCACAAGCACGTCAAGCAGTCCGGCGGCCGCGGCCAGTACGGCCACACCGTCATGCGTCTGGAGCCCAACGACGGCAAGGGTTTCGAGTTCGAAAACAAGATCAAGGGCGGCGTCATTCCGAACGAGTATATTCCGTCCGTGCGCAAGGGCGTAGAGGCGGCAATGGCGGGCGGGATTCTGTCCGATTTCCCGGTGGTGGATGTTAAGGTGGTCCTCCTCGACGGCACCTATCACGAGGTTGACTCCTCCGACATGGCCTTCAGGACCTGCGCATCCATATGCTTCAAGGAAGGCTTTCTCAAGGCCAACCCGATCCTGCTCGAGCCGATGATGAAGATCGAAGTCAACACCCCGGACGATTATATCGGCGAGGTCGTGGGCGACCTGAACAAGCGGCGGGGACGGATTGAATCGATGCGGCGCTACCGAAAGGGAGCCCAGAAGGTCATCGGATTTGTTCCGCTCATGGAGATGTTCGGCTACGCCACGCAGCTGCGGAACATATCGAGCGGCCGGGCCAACTACTCCATGGAATTCTTCAAGTATGTCCCGTTGAACAAGGATGTGCAGGAAAAGGTCCTGAAAGATATGGAGGCCAAGAAAAAGGAAAAAGCGAGCTGATCACATCCAGCCGATCAGCGATATTTTTGAATATATCCGGCGGGCGCGGTTTTATGCGCCCGTTTTTATTTGAGGGCCTTCTTAAGCCGGGCGATCCATTCGCTCCCCGCCGATTCCTCCTCCCTGAAGAAATCCAGGAACTTGTGGATCTGCGTACAGGTGTCGGGCGTCAGGTCATGCTCAACCTTGCAGGCCTCGCAATCGGCCGCGGCCTGGTCGACCTGGAGCACGTTGGCGAAAAAATCAATGAGGCAGGTATGCCGCTTCAGCACGCGGTCGGCCAGTTCGTGCCCCTTGACGGTAAGCTCGATGTAGCCGTACTTTTCATATTCTATGAGGTCCATTTCCTTCAACTTGTTCAGGGCGGCCGATACGCTGGGCATCTTGATATTCAGCTTTTTGGCGATGTCCTTTACGCGCACCACCTTGTTGGTGGATGAAAGCACGACTATCGCCTCAACATAATCCTCCATATGCGGCGTAAGCCCGGTGTCACGGTAGCTATATTTCGACTTGCCCTGCTCCATCATCCGCCACCTGTCATTTTTCCAGTTTGAAATACATGTCGTCCATGCGCCGCAGGTCATCCTGGACGCGCTTCTTCAGCGGCGACCTGCCGAAGCGGGCATCAGACTCGCCTTTCTTTATGAACTGCCTGTAAATCTTCCGGGCGGTCTCAACGTCCTTCAGCCGCTGGTCCTTCTCGTAGACCTTTCCCATCAGGTAATAGGCGTCATCAACGGTATCGCGGTCCTTGTAATACTTGATAATCTTCACCGCGGAATCAAGGGCCTGGGCCCCTTTCTGCTGGTTCAGATACAGCTTGCCGATATTCAACAGGGCCTTGTCAGCGAGCTCATGGTCGGGAAACTGCGCCTGGACCCGCTGATAATATTCAATCGAAGATATCTGGTTCCCTTTCATCAGGTGGCTCTCGCCCGAATAATAGAGGGAGGCGGGATAATCGCCCGAATCGGCCGTTATGGAGGAAAACTCCCTGATCGCGTCATCGTACCTGTACTGCTTCAGGTATATCTTGCCCATCCAGAAACGGGCGCTGTCCTTGAAGGTACCCTGCGGAAACTTTGCCGACAGGTCCTGGAATTTTTTCAGGGAATGTTCATAGAGCCCGTTGTTGTAAAAATCAATGCCGGTCTTGAGGAGTACTTGCTCCTCGTTGGTCACCCGCGGGGCCGTTTCCTCCTTCGCGGCCGCGCCTTTCTTCTCTTTCAGGGGCCCGGCATCCGGGATCGGTTTCTTCTCATCGGCCGGCGGCGCCGCATCCTTCTTTTCAATGCCCGATGCATCGGGCGCATCGGCCTTTTTCTGCCCGGCCGGCTTTCCGTCCGATTCCTCTTTCAGGATACTATTAATGATATCCTCTGTCTGCGTGAAGTCCTTGGCGATATGATACCGTGCGAGATCTCTCCCCGTGGCGGGAAGGGCGCACAGCAGCATGATCAGTATGATATGTTTCACTCTCCGATAATTCCTTCATCGTGATGTTGTGGTTCCGGTGAGCGTATATCCGATCCCCGGGACGCTCTTTTCTTCTGGAGCGGCCTCACCTCCGAGTCCCGCTTCCGTATATCCGCGGGGGGTGTCGATTCACGCTCCCTGCGCGGGGAAGCCTCCCTGTCACCCGGGCCCCTCTCCGGCGGCTGGATACCGGAATCCCGCCGGACCGGTTCCTGCCGCTCTCTCGATTCCCGTTCCCGGATCGGCCCTATCTCCTTTTTTTCTCTATCCAAAACCGGCTCCCGGTCTTCCAGGGAAGCACGGGACCTCTTTTCAACGGGCCTCACGTCAGACTCGATCGAGGGCCTCTTCCTGTAATCCCCTTCGAAGAGGGGATCCTGTATCCTGACCTCCGGGGACTCCCTGACTTTCTTCCCGGATTCCGACTCGATGATGCCCTTGTCGACTTCCGGTTCCATGTTCGTCCTGGTAGGGAACTGAACCTTGTCGATATCCATTTTTTTCATTTCATTGATCATTTCGGTATCGAGCATCGAAAAATTCCCCTCCGGCCGCTCGCGCTTTATATCCAGATCAAAGGCGTCATTGGTGCGCTCGATGATCGGAGCGCTCTTGATCTCCGCCGCCTCTTTCCCCCACATGACTCCCAGTACGACCCCGCCTCCGACCAGGCAGAACATCGTAAGCACAAAGAGATTCCTGATCGTCTGCTGGGTCCTCTTGGGAATTTTTCCAATGAGGCTATCAACGCCTGATACGGCATTGTTCATTGTTTCCGGGGTCAGTTTTACTTTCATTACGATCTCTCAGAGATTCTATATACGTTTATTGTTGTTAACATTATCATCAAGTTCGGATCTGCGTCTTAAGCCCCCTGAATCCCCTGAAGGGGACTTGGCAATCATGGTTATAAAATCCGCAATTAAAAAAGCAGCTCCCTGTGGGTGGGGGGGCTCCAAAGCAACTACCCCACAATCAAGCTTGGAACAAATCTAATATACCATCATTTTTTCTTTTTATCAATAATAAAAATTACCCGGCACCGCTTCAGCTGCCCCACGGTATCGCCGCTGCTGAAAATCTTACGGATATCACGATCGGCAATGACCGGGCACCCCTTCATTTCCTTGACCGCGATGGTATAATAGGGATGACCGCCGGCTGCGCGGATCTTCATGGCCTCGTCCTCGTTATAGGCATAGGAGGCCAGTCCCTGCTTTCCCGCATACCGTATGTCCACGTAATAACGGCCGTACACCTCGAGCCCGTCCTCGCCGTATACGGACGGAAGGATCATCGGTTCCACGTGAAGCCCCCTGGTGTCGATGACAAGGCTCGTGTAATTGGTCGGTATGGGGTTATCGACACGCACGGGAAATTCCTCGCCCGGAAATGAATAGGGAACGGCGTGCAGGAGATCCCCGATTTTCAGCTCGGCCCGGCATGCCGACGCGTCGAAACCGGCCGGATACTCGCGCACTTTCATTTTTGAAGCTATGACATTCACGATGCGCTTCTGCGCCGTATCGCTCTGTTCCAGCAGGTCTGCCAGCATCGTATCGGCGTCTACCCTGATCCCCTTGACCAGCCGCACCATGTTCTCAACGGCGCGGTCGCGCGCTTTCCGGTACGCATCAACCCTGCCCCGGTTCAGCGAAATCACCGTTCCGCTCTCCCGGTCAGTCGGCGTCCCGCGGCCGTCAAAGTGCACCTGCGACGCGACATGGGTGACAATGACTCCCCGGTACCAGTCCACCGCGTCAGGCGGCATCGGTTTGACCTGCGCCGGAGAATCAAGCATGGAAAGGGCGACGATGATCATGACCAGTGACAATCTTTTATACATGAAATATATCCTGTCCGTATCAAATCTGTGATGAAAAAGAAGACGCATATGACCCCGATCAATGAATCATATAGAGTACATCATTGGAATTATCGGCCTTTTTGACATGAATCTTAAGAAGGAGAAGTCACGCGACCTCGCCTTCAAAGGCCGGATAATTCCCGGCTGCTCTTTTCAAGCAGTGGGATAAGGCGCCCGGCCGCGGAAATAATATCCTTCAGCATAAGGCGCTCCGCCTCTTCCGGGGCCGCGTTATAGCGCGCGAGAAAGGTTCGGGCTTTCCTGAGGAACGGCTGCAGGACCGGCCGCAGACCCTGGCTGTTCGCCTGTTCCTCGACGGCACGGACATCCTCCCGGCCGGCCAGCGCCTTTTCAGCGATACCGCGGATATCGCCGAGCTCCCGGATGGCGTTCCCCATGGCCGCGATCAGGCGATCCGGCGTTTCACGTTTCTCCGCGGACAGGGCCCGATCCAGTACTTCGCCGGGAGAGGGCGTCCGCACGGGATACCTCCCGGCAAGAAAAGACAGTGAACGCTCCTCGGTATTGCCGACGCGGGCGCCGCCCTCAGTGGCGTTGATAACCGGCACCCTCACCTTCAGGGCCGAATCCTCGAACCAGCCGCGATACAGGTCAAACACGAAATCGGAGATGACCGATCCCGCGCCCCCGTAGGCCGGCACATACTTTATCTTGCGTCTCCGCACGACGTTCTGGTTAATGGTGTCCAGGTTGTACAACCGCGAGTACCGGGGAAGCCATTCGTCGTTGTGATGCGTGCCGCTGCAGTGAATCTCCCTCCCGGTATAAGCCAGGTCCTGCCCGACCAGGATTATGGGACCGCATCCGAGGTTCAGGAGAAGGTCAAAAGCGCTGGTAGCGACGGAGCCGCCCGACTGGATATCACCGACGGGCCCCGCATGCGTTTCAACCCAATCCATCAGCGGCGTCATTTCACGTTTCAGGCCGCCCCCGGAGGAAGTGTAGTACTTTGACGTGGTGCTCACGATACGCGGCCCGCGGTATGTCCTCAGGACCGGCGGATAGCATACCAGGTCCGCGACAAGCGCGGCTCCGCTCTCACGGAGTCCCATGAAATGCTTGATGCTGTATTTCTGCGCGTCCAGGGTCATGATGAGATGGGGCGTGATGTTCCTTTTCTGGAGCACCGGCGCCGCCGTGTCCACGGCCACGATGAGGGCCCGGTCCCGCATCCGGTCAAGGAGATCGACATTTTTGCGCAGGCTCGGCCCCGCCGACACGATGACACCGGGACAGCCCGTGAAGGCGCCGAAAAGGTCACGGACGCGGGATGATGCGAACAGGTGCCCGGCGTTGCGGAGAATGTTCTCGACCCACCGCTCCTCGAACTCGAACCGCGTCAGCAGGTCGCTGATCTTCGACGTGGCGTACTGGTTCATGTCCCGGAAGACGGCGTCGTAAAAATCCCGGTACAGCTGGTACGACGGCCGGTGAATGTAATGGGCGATACCTCGAAACGCCGACATATCGATCTCCTCGAATATGGAAGCAAGGTCCGCCCCGGAGGAGACTATCGCAACGCCCTCCAGATGCCCCGGACAGGCCTTCCGGGCCAGCGCCACCACTTCGGGATCATGCTCCACCGCCACCACCGTTTTTCCGGGGAACCGCTTCTTGAGGCTCTCCAGGTGGTAACCCAGGCCGATCCCGGATACGGCGATCAGGGTAGCCCTGCCCGTGGAAAAGTTCCCGACGGCCCGCTCAGCTTCGCGGTCCGGCTCATAGGCGGAATGCAGCCGAACTTCCCGGGAATTCCGGTAGATGAGCGTATGCTTGCCGCCGGGGGTATCTTTCAATTCGTACGTGCCCATGGCGTTCTATATCAGCTTTTTCTGCATGTAATATTTGTTCCGGAGCCGCTGCAGCAACTCGTCAAGCTCGTCCCGGGTACCGATGCCGAATTTCGCGAGCACATCGGCCTCGAAAAACATGGTGTCCAGCTCCTTCGCCTCCATGTTGCACAGCTGGTTGGCAAGGTACACGATCATGACCATGTCCCGGTTGACGATCCCCGGGCTGAGGGGGGCATGGTGATACCTGATCGTCTCGACCAGTTCCTCCGGGAAATTCCATCTCTCCGCGATGGACGCCCCGATGGTTGAATGGCTGATGCCGATATGAATCTCCTCAAGGAGAGTGGTGGTCCTGATTTTCCTGTTCCTGACGATGTCAGCGATCTGTTCCACCAGACCGATATCGGTCGACAGGAGCACGATTTTCCCGATATCATGCAGAAGTCCGGCAATGAACACGCCGTCGGCTATCTTTCCATATCCCTTTTCAAGCGCTATCTCGCGCGCGAAGAAGGCATTCTTGTTGCAGTGCTCCCACACCTGCTCAAACTTCCGGTACCGCTTATCCAGTATTTTCCGCGAGGCCGATGTAATCAGGATTGACTCCAGATTTTTCAGCCCGATGATCATGATGGCGTCATGGATCCTGTTGATCCGCTTGCCGGTTATGAAGCCCGCGGAATTCGAGAGTTTCAGGACATCGGCGGCAAGGGCCGGATCAAGAGAGATCTTGTCCGCAATGGCATCGATGCTCGTGTCGGGGTTGTTGCAGAGCGCGCGCAGCTCCGGTATGTTCTCCGGGAACGTCGGCAGAGTCCTCACGTCCTCCAGTATCCTGCTCCCTATCTCCGAGATGATCTCGGAACCTTTCAGCCTGAAGGGGATCAGCATGGAAATCCTCAGTAAATCACCGTCCGTGCGTATGCTGAAATTTTTCGAATCCATCCCGGCATTCTTCAGCAGCATGACCGACAGGATAATCCCCAGGCCCGCTCCTTCCGACGCGTCGTACATGTTTTCGTATGCCTCGGCAAAATTGCCGCACTCGACCGCCTTTTTCGCGCGGCTCCGCAGCCTTTCAAGCTCAACGGGAACGATACGGGCATTGTTGCTGATTTCAATAACGATCCCCCCTTCGTTCTTCCGCAGCCTCAGCGCAACGCGGTAGGGGCTTGCCAGGAGTTTTTCCTTCAGCAGCTCGGGGTGGTAGACCACGTTCCTGAACTTCCGCATACCCTGAAGGTAATCCTCGCTGTCGTTGATATCCAGCTTCATTTCCCCGAACCAGACTCTCTTCATGTTTGCCTTTACGGCGTTCTGGACCAGCTCCCGGATGATAGACTCGAAGGTGTCATAGAGGTAGGCCATGTCCACGCGGGAAAGAACCTTGGCAAGGAGTGAATTGATATCAATTTCAATATCCCTGGTCACATATTGAAAGCCGATACAGACCTCTTCCCCGCGGTCGAACTGTTTTGCCAGATCTGGCGAATCAAGCATCGTGAGCACTCGTATGATATGATCGCGCCGGCCGCCCTGCAGAACGGGCACACCTGCCGTCGCCGGAATTAACGTTGCAATACTGTAATCGTTATAGCATTAATGTAAAGTTAAATATTGAATTTCATCATTTTTAGAAAGCGCGCCGGCAGGCGGCTTGATTTCTCCGGCTGCCGCCTTCCGGTAAAGTCGGCATATCCGGTACGGGGAATCCTGACCGGCAGATGTATCTTCATTACCTGCCCTGACGCCGCAATCATGGATGACCAGCGACACCCGGTCCCGCTCGAGGATATCCATGAATCGGCGCGAGTAGCCCCGGATCCTGAAAGTATCGGAGAGAACGCAACGCCGCACCGGGAGGCGTTTCAGAAGCGTCGTGTAACCGGCCATGTTCCGGTAATCGGGATCGGTGATATGCAGCTCCACCTCGCGGGGCGAGGAAGCGGCGATTATCCTCATGACCGCAGCGATAGATCCTTTTTCCGGGACCTGTCCCGCTATGGAGAGGGACGACCCTTTCTTCACCAGCATGATAACGCCCGCTCCATGCCGTAAAACCGTAATCGATTCCCGCGGTTTCCCGGCGCCGAGAGTGAGCCACGCGATAGCGACGGCCGCCGCGAGAGAAAGCGACATGATTTTTTTTGCCCGCAGCGACGGTATGAGCGGCGCAGCGAGAAGAATGAAGGCGGCAACGAGAGACGGTGCCGCAGCTGTTACAAAAAAATGACCATCCAGTCCGGACAAGAAGCGGACGATGGCATCACTCATTCCATATATCACGTTTACGGCGCGGCCGGCCCACTCCGCGACCACCGTTATCGCGGACAGCGCATGAGCCGCGAGAGACGCGATCAGCAGCAGGGACATGAGCGGGACCACGATAATATTGGAAAGAAGGCCCATCAGGTTAAGCTCGTTGAGCCGGACCAGGAGGACCGGGAGGACCAGCAGCTGCGCCGAAATGGTCAGGGCCAGCGGGTTCGAAATGAAACCCGGAAGCCAGGCCAGGGTCTTGCGGTATGAACCGTGGAACAGGAGTATACCCAGGGTGGCGCCGTAACTCAGCTGGAAGCCCAGGCCGAATATCTCGTGAGGAAACATGAATAGTATAGCCGCGCCGGAAAGGAAAAGCGTGTTAAAAATATTAACCTCCCTGCCGGCGATACGCTGGGCCGCGAACATAAAGAACATGATGCAGGACCTGAGAAGACAGACGGGCTCATCGGTCATGCAGAGGTAGAGGAACACGGCAATGACCGCCGCTCCCATTATAATCCTGCGGTTGATCCGGACGATCCCCAGCAGGAACAGGGGAATTGCCGCGATGACGCCTACGTGAAGGCCTCCTGCCGAGAGTATGTGGAATACGCCTGCACGCTTAAAATCGTTCATGGTTGTCTTGGCAATGAAATCCTGATTTCCGAAATAAAGTGCTTTGACCATGGACGATGTTTCCCGGTTGAACAGCCTGTCGCAGTTTCCGGCAAGGGCATACCTGGCCCGCTCCCTGTATGAAGCACCGGGTTTCACGACAGCGATGGATCCGCCGTCAAGGTAGAAAACATAGCGGATGCCTCTCCTGAGAAGCGAATGATTCGGTGATGGACTGCCTCCGTTGCGCATCGTTACCGTCACCGGCCTGGCTGAAAACCTGATCGTATCCCCCTGGCCGATTGACCCTCCGGTTATACGCGCCAGGCCCCGGTAAGGGGCCCCGTGGCCGCCCGGAGCGGAATCATCATCTTTACTTCCATAAAAGCTTATGCCGGCTTCACGGTAATACCGTTTCTCAATCACGCTGTCAACCTGTGCGATCCAGCGCCCATGACCGAGGGAAGGAGAATCGGCAGCCAGCGTATTTTGCATCCTGACACACAGCAGTGCGGATAACGCACCCGTCAGGGCCAGCAAAACCGCTACCCGGGCGACATTTCCGTGGATCATGGAATCCCCGGGAACCCGGCCTACCTTCAGGGCATTGCGGTATACCGGGGGGAAAACCGCGCATGCCAGGACCAGAAGCATGACACCGGCAGGCTGCACCTCACCATTGAGAAAAAAGGAGAAGCCGGTCACTATTGTGCCTGATAACGCGAGAAAGATGAAAAAAGACGGCACAAAGACCTTTCTGTACAGGGGATTTTCCCTGCCGGTTGAAATGAGGACGCGTAGTGCCGCTAGTAAAGGGACATTTGATTTCATCATGCAATAGCACCGGAACAAGGAAATTAACAAGGATTGCGCGAAGGGCGGTTATATTCTGCCGACCTTGAAAATGAAACCGAGGGATATGCCGTAGAACATTTTCGTAGATCGGTCACCCATGCCATACCATCCGTACATGAAAGAACCGTCGAGGAATACCATGCTGTCATACGTCATGTAAAATAAAAACGCCAGTGGCGCCCTGAGGCCGGCGCTGCCGCGAAACTTACGGTTTGTCGGCGGCGTCTCGAAATACATACCGATCCCGGGCGCGAAAATCCCCACGGTACCCATCCGTATGCCCACCCTGCCTGACAGGGTATAATACATGTTATGCACTATGCCCATGCCCTTGAAGTTATTATACTGGTACTGGACGGAGAAATCGCCGACAAGCCATTTCGAAACCAGCCACAGGGAGACGCCGCTGCTGGCATAGTAGCCGGAATGTTTCTCCTTGCTGTAGAGGTTATTCCAGTCAGTATATGTCAGCTCGCTCATACCGCCGCCAGCCACCAGCCCGAAAAAGGTATATATCAATTCACGCTCCTCCGCGGCGGCCCGCAACGGCACGCAGACGCAGAGCAGGGCAAATAATATTTTTGCTGGCGTGGACAATTCAGATTATCTTATGTTCATGGGATTTTTCACTATCTGCACCCCCCTGGGCACCTTGAAGTTGAAAAGGTTCTGGCTTACGTCAGCCTTGCCGCTTACATCCGAAAGTGAAAAGCTGATTATCCTTCCGTCTTCACGCTTGAAAATGGCGCCCCTCAGCAGATATGTTCCGTCAACGCTCAGGATGATTTCCCGGTACTGTTTCTCATCGCTTTTCAGCTTGATGGTATAACCCGATTCATTACCGGCGGCAATGCCGTTATACCCCACGACGAGCCCCGCGATCCCGCCCGACGTCGTCCCTTTCGCGAGCTCCTGTACGCCGCACATGTTCGTGCCGGGACTGTAAATCCAGAGGGTCTTACCGTTGGAAACCAGGATCTTCTCCGTGGGACTGGTAAATTTCACGTACACCTTGTCCGGGGCGAGATACTTGAAACTGCCGGAATAGGTCTGCCCCTCAAGCGAGGTCCAGGAAATAACACCGGTCAGCTTCCCGATCCGGAGCATCCTGCTTCGGAATTTCTCCACGGCCTCATCACCGGAAATCGAGAAGAGAGCAGTTGAGGAAAGCAGTGCAAGTATAATAATTGGTATTCTGAGCCGTTTCATGTCCGTATCCTTTGTATAGTATAACGATCAAACAGTTAAAAATTGAAAGAATTTTTTTGGAATAATCAAAATTATTTACCGCCATGTTTTATTTCAAGGAATTAATTTGAAATGCCCCTCATTCTCCCGAAAGTCTGATCAGTAAAATCGTGCATTCCGCTTCCCGCCGGATATGTGCCGGCTGAAAATATTATACTTGAAATTATTCTCCGGAGACCCCCATGATACGAAATGGAGACGCATTATGCCGAAAAAGAGATTTAAGATTAAAAACTACCTGATATTTTTCATACTTGCCGGCGCCGGCGTATATTCCTATTTTCACAGCCAGGAAGTCTACTCCTTCTACATGAGGATCTATTATGAAAAGGTCCGGGGTCTGACCATCGAGCAGCAGGTCAGTAAAGCGGAAGAATTATACACCAGCCATGAATATGAGAAGCTTAAAAAATACCTCAAGGAACTGATGATGGTATATCCTGAAAACCGTGACCTTCAGAATCTTCAGGGACTCAACCTCATCAAGCTTGGCGAGCGAAGCAAGGGAGCGGAAGCGATACTGGCTGCCTCGGACGATGAACCGATCCCCGAGAAAATGTTGGAAGACACAATCCGATCGCTTCACGAGCAGCGCCAATTCCGGGACATCATAAGGGTCTTCCAGAAAAAAGGTCCGGGCACGAATCCGAACCTGCTATACTATTACGGCGTCGCTCTCCATGAAACGGGAAATTACGCGAAAGCCGCTGAATACCTGAAAAAAGCCATTGTCGAAGGGAGAACTGATTACGAGGCTTATCATTACACCGGCATGGCCCTGGAAAAAAAAGGTGATACCCGCGCAGCACTGCCCTACCTCGAGCATGCCCGCAATATGAATGAAGAAGATAATGATGTTACCCGATCCCTTGCGAATGCGTACCGTAAGCTTGGCCGCTATGATGACGCGGCAAAGATTTTAAGGAAGATCAAGGAATGATCATAACCGGGGATGACAGGATGGGTATAACGACCGATAGTTATCGGTAACACCGGCAATGTGGCAATCCGCAGGGGTCAGAGTAAACTCGAAATCCAATGTATATATACCCCCCCGATAGTTATCGGTAAACATTTGATCACTTTTAAAAGCATGTGTATTTTTCAACGCATCACCGATAGTTATCGATAAACGAATTATAAAAAATCACATTGCCTTAAATGATGCGCTGATGCCCCAACTCCAGGCCGTCTTGTTCAACTTAACCGAATTATGGAACATGCGGTCCTTGATGTAAAAATAATAAGCTGTCCCTGACTCGAGACTGACATTATTTGACGCTTTAACCTTAATTCCCGCCCCCAGGCCAACCCTGGCAAGGTCCGGGTCAAGGGGATTCTGGGTCCGCGGATACTTCTCCTGGGTCGAGTAGGATATCCCGATACTCGGCGTCACTCCGCTCACTTCGAATTCCATGGTCAAGCCGATGCTGTGGCGGTTTTTATACTTATAATTCTGGGAGTTCCCGCTGCTGACAAGCGGCAGGATCGACCAGGCGGATGCGCTCTGGGCGATCATGGCCCAGTCGATGATCCCGAACTCGTGACTGCGGGTAAGAATATTTTTTGTCCCGTATTTTCGCTCGCCGGTAAAAGCGACCTGGTAAGAGACCTGCAGCGATCCCCCGTCTCCAGTCCCCACTTTAAATCCGATGAGAAGGGAATCAGGATACCGCTGTTCCATCATGCGCGAATAATTGTATTTTACATTTTTTTCGGTGCCGCGCGCGATCACCTGGGTTTCGTAAAGAACCATCAGGGCGAACTTGTCCGGCGAGCCGATCATCAATCCGGCAAACCCGGACCATCCGAGGGCCCTCTTCTCGATTTTATCAATGCTGCCGGATCCCGCCACACCCGCTGTGCGGTCCGCCCTGTAATAACTGCAGGCAATGCCGCCGGAGAAAGACACCATATCGCCGATAGCAATGGATCCCCCCAGCCGCCCCTGAAGCCAGTAGCTGCTTGCCTTGACATAGGAAACCACCGGTATCTCCAGAGAACCCAGGTTCGCCGCCAGCCCCAGGCTTCTGAGCACTCCAGTCTGGACCGGGTCGAGGTCAAAGGCCAGATAGCTGATTAACGGCATTCCCCCCTTTGCCTTCCGGAATTCTAGAAATTCAACGCCCTCCGGCATATAGAGCGAAACGAAAATAGCTCCTTTCCCCTTCTTATAGGCAGCCGCGAAATTGGGAATGAACCACGACGGAGTCTTGTCCTCGCCGTTCATGTGCCAGACTTCAAACGCCGTGGTTTTTGTCATGATCTGATAACCGACATCGATGTAAAATCCGTCTTTGACACCGGTCAGTCCAGCAGGATTGTAGTACACCGCGTCCAGTGATCCGGCCGAGGCAGCCCTTCCCTGTGTTCGCGTATAAGATACACTGCGACTGAAGTCAGAAGCCAAAAGGGTGCTACCCGAGTATACCGCGACAAGAATGACCGCCAGCAGAGATCCCTTTAGATATCTCATCTTACCATCCGATTAAGAGTTGGACTCAATTCCCGGCACAATCCCATGCTGAGCGCAATCATGCAATCCCATTTTTTCAGATAACTCTATTATTGATATTTACTTCATATCGGCGTGCAATTTTAACCATTCCCGGCATGGTCCATTATAACGTAAGAACAGCGATATTGATTTTACTCTGACCCCAATGCTTTTGGAGATGTTACTCTGACCCCCCATATATAACATCGGCTCATTTATCAAGAATATAGAATTCAGTCCTTCTGTTCTTTTGCCTGCCGCTGATGGTCTTATTGTCTCCAATGGGTTTATCCGGACCGAAACCGACAGCCACAAGCCGTTCGGGGCTGATGCCGTTTTTTATCATATATTCCCTTACCGAGTCGGCCCTCCGTTCGGAAAGCTTCATGTTGTGCTGCCTTGTGCCGGTAATGTCAGTATGCCCCCTGATTTCGAGACGGATTTTTTTATTACGATTGAGCGCCTCGATCATGCGATCGAGAATATTGAGCGATTCTTTTCTGAGGTACGCCTCATTTACCTCAAAATGAATATTCTCAACAACAATGCCCTTCCCTTTTTCAATCTTATCAAGCTGGATGGATGTCTCTTTATCATCCCGCGATATGATCACCTTCTTCGGAATATAGCCGTCGGAATCGGCCGTTATTTCCACGTCATTGCTGTCAGGAACCTGGATCTGCTGATCCGGATGTTTAATGGCAATCCTATCGGAATATACAATCTTACCCTTATCCCACTTCTTGACTTCAACAGTTGCAGGGATAGTATTCTTATTATCATCAACAACCGTTATCTTCAATGGCCTCAGATCATTCTTTTTATCCGGCGCAGGAGGCTTCTCCTGCTTCTTTCCGGCATCACGGTCGGGTGAAACCTTTTCGTCTATCTCCTTCTTATTATAAGGATCATAGATAGAGCTTCCACCGTCAATTATACGCGGATAATAATCCGTGCCCACGGCATACAGGTAGTTGCCCGCCGGAAGAAACATGATCCCGCCCGATGCCGCCGGCTGATACGCACCACCGGGGAAAGGTGGGACAAACTCCCACAAGGCGTCCTTCCGCTCAAAGCGAAGGGCGCGCAGGCGGGCATAGGACAGGTCCCGGTCACCGACTCTTTTTTTGATAGTGCTGGCCAGATAAATCTGGTCACGGATTGTCACAAAATAGGGGCTTGATTTTTCTCCCAGATCGATGGTGCCATTTATTTTTCCATCCGCCGGATTTATCAGAATAACCTGGCGGTTATCAACGGTAAAAAGAATCTCGCGCTCGGTGAAACTCGGATTTGATGTTATACTGCCACCATAATTTTTCTCCCATACCCTGGTTCCATCGGCAAGATTGAAACAGTGTAGGATATTGCCGGAAGCAAGGTAAACTTTCTGCTGATACACGACAGGCGAGAATATCCGTTCCGGTTTGGTAATGGATTGCGACCACATAACCGCTCCGGTATCGGCATTAAGGCAGTATAGTGAAAAAGTGTTTTTTGAATAATCCATGGATTGCGTGAAAATATAATTTTCATAAAAGGAGGGGAATCCGCTGTAGGATTTCACGTATCTGTTATCCCATTTCAGGTGGCCCTGCAGGATTTCCCTGGACATGAATATATTGCGGGTACCGTAGTAAATCATGTCATTGTTTATATGTATCAAAATATTCAATTATCAAAGCAATA
>CAZZHU010000001.1:40649-43561 GCA_964654045.1 uncultured Leptospirales bacterium | reverse complement strand
TTTATTACGGGGTCAGAGTAAATTCCATCAACCAGTGTTGTAGAATGCTTGGACGGCTCCCAATTCTTATTATCACCGGATTCCCACCGAGGGGTTTTTTTGTTATATATGCTATCCCTGTTGAATAGATCCTTTTCATCCCGCATACCCGTTCGCGCCCAGAGCACCGAACCGCTCCTCTTGTCAAGACAGTATATGACAAAATTATCGGTAAGTATAAGGCGATGGTCCTTTACCAGGGGGTATTTCACCTTTCCTGCCGATTTCTGTTTTGGATTAAACTGAGCCGACAGGTCTGTGAGATTTATCTTCCATCTTAATTTGCCGGAATCTTCCTCAAGACAATAGACATTCTTTTTGATATCAACAAGGTATACCATACCATCCGATATTATTGGGTTGTATACCATATCGGATGCCTGGAAAAGCCATTTCAGATTATTATTCTTCACAGTGACTTCATCATTATTGCCGGTATAAAAAATATTTCCTTTATATATTGGCCAATCAGACGCCGCAGCAATCTCAATCAATACGATAAGGGACAGCATCATGGTAAAATAAATCCGTTTCATAAACACTCTCCATCCTGTGATCGTCTTATACTTACTCTGACCCTCAGATAAATAATATCATATACACATATGATCAGTATGAAATTAATATTCCAGTTAATATACCATGGATGGTTAGTTAAGGCAAATATAAATTGATTTCTCTGATATATAATATTTGAATAAAATTTCATGAAGCATTTTTTGTTATGTTTCCAGGGTCAGAGTAATACTGGTACAACAATTCACCTCAAACGTAATTCCATTATTAAATAGCAATTATTGATTGTACAATGTTTGAATAACTTTGGTGATCTGGTAAGACGTATTCAATTTTTATGATATTAAAATCATCATGCTGATAAAGCAATTGGACAAGAACATACTTTTTGTCCATAAAGATATTAAGTTCAATATAATTATGCAAAAATACAATCGGGAAAAAGTCTTTTCCTGTACATATCCTCGAACTCTAAAAGCTTCCTGGTTCGCTCTTCAAAAGAATCGCCCAATTTTATAAAATATTCATGTAGTGTAATCTTTACCGGTGAGACATATTTTTCATCAAAGTAACACCTTATACTGCTGTATTGATAATCTCGGGGATCTGCAACAATCTTACTTTTAACAGGATTATAAGCTTGATAGAATAGCACATAAAAGAAAAATAATTCAGGATTAATATTTAATTCGATAATAGTATCACTAAAACGCTCATTCCAGAATGGTCCCGTTCTATTCATTATACGATTATATCTTCTGGCAAATTGGGACTTTATGAATTGCATTATGCGAGATATTGTCTCTCCATTCTTGGTTATTTTGATATAAAAATGAAAATGATTATCCATTATTGTATAACCGACAAGTTCAAAGTCATACTTTTTAAGTGCAAGTTCCAGCACATCCATCATTAATGCTTTCATTTTATGGGACCTCAATAGTGGCTTTTTTTCTATACAACGAGATGTGGCATGGCAGGTGACATCCGGCATGCAAATTCTATGTTTTCGTGACATGATGATCCTCACTATTATGTATTCATTGGATATACGATTAGCATTTCAAATTGATAAAAAAAATTTGGGGTCAGAGTAAAAAAATAGTGACCGCCAATACCAACATTGATCATAATTACTCTGACCCCTAACTGAAAATAAATCTCAGTGAAAACATCACATCCCAGGAGATGCCTATGACTGCACAAAAACCGACCCGGGAAGAAGCGATGGACCTTCTTCAAGAATACAACAAAACCGACAACCTGCTAAAACACGCTCTAGCAGTTGAAGCCATCATGCGACATTTTGCCCGCAGGTATGGCGAAGATGCCGACACATGGGGCATCGCGGGTCTCATCCATGACCTGGATTACGAGCTATTCCCAGGGGAACACTGCGCCATGTCCCAGAAGATTCTTCGCGAAAAAGGCTGGCCCGAAGAACTTGTACGGGCGGTGGCAAGTCACGGTTGGGGAATGTTTACCGACATTGAGCCGCAATCAATGATGGAAAAGACCCTGTATGCCGTCGACGAACTCAGCGGTCTCATTATCGCCGCTGCCCTCGTTCGACCGTCACGGAGCCTCATGGACCTGGAGGCTTCATCAGTAAAAAAGAAATGGAAGGATAAAGGTTTTGCTGCCGGTGTGGACAGGTCCGTCATCGAAAAGGGAGCATTAATGCTTGGTATCGAGCTCCCGGAGCTCATCAGGGAATCGATACTGGGACTACGGGATATCGCTGGGGAACTGGGCCTGGCCGGCAATCAAGGCGGTGATTGATGGCTATGGATTTCAACGAACGCGTCCTCATGGTTGTACGGAGCTTTATCGAATACGGCAGGTATGGGAGAGATGAAAAAAAAGCGGTTAAAATAATCCGCCAGCACCATCCTGAAATGTCATTGTCGGCCTGCCAGGATGCGTTTAATAGATATATGAAAGTTTACTCTGACACCATTTCATTTGTAAACGACAACAAAGATCATTGCTGGGAACTCAAGAAGAATCCGCCGGCCGGGCAATGGCCTATATCGGGAAAAGAAGCTGCCTTTATCCGGAAACATGGCGATATCCCCGAAGATATTGTGCGCTCCATGATATGGTTTATTTTTGACTGGCACCACGTACGATAAGCAAATAGCAATGCCGCGGGAATTTCTGCCGCGGCATTTACTCTGACACCACGCGCCGGCCGGGAAACCACCCGGCGTTATCTCTTTCGTACTTTTTTCACCACCATCACTGACACAAGGGCAACAATACCGAGAATTACCACAAATACGGTAAAACCGATCCAGGTCATATAGGTGCCGCCCTTCAGCAGTGAAACCGGATTCAGGCTCGGTTCCGCTATG
>CAZZHU010000001.1:31326-40639 GCA_964654045.1 uncultured Leptospirales bacterium | reverse complement strand
CCTTCCCAGTTTGCCTTTGTATTTTTCGGGGATTTCAGGGTAACCGTCTCCATTGGTGTCCTTGAAGCTCCGCACGTATTCCATGAGGCCGACCCATTGCTTCACCTCCTGGATGCCCGGCTTATTGGGATCGGCATCGACGAGGGCTTCCGCAAGATCTTCATAGGGCTTGCCGTTTTTGTCCTTGGGGATGATCTTCAGTATGTTCATGGTAAAATCACCCACGATGTCAAGGAACGTTGCGTTATACAGGTTCGCTGTTACGCGGTAGAGCTTTTTATTGGAATCGGAATAATCAAGGGGCTTATACCCCTCCTCGTCATTGCCGATCTGCATGGAAGTGACCCGGTCAAAAAGCATGCGCCGGGGATTGTAGGTGAATTTCAACCCGGATATCTGCAGGAAATAATCACTTCCTTTTAATGGATGGATGCTGGTAAGAATCTCCATGGCCTTCTTCAACTCCGACGCGTACAGGTACACGGCGGTCATCGGATACCCCATGGTATTGTCCTTGCCGATGCCAAGGGGCAGGGCGTTAAACATATCGCAGACGGCTATCTTCCCGGTTTTCCCTTTTACCACCGGGTCCCTGATAAGACCATTGGAGTCAACGGCCACGGCGATCCTGGTTGCAGGGTCCTTCGGGTTATAGGCGAACCTGTTGACATACCAGCGACTCGCGTCCGCGATGAGGTTGCCCAGGTTCGATTCCTCCTCGGCAATATTCAGATCGAAGTCGTGCTTCGCGATGATTGTATCAAAACGAAGACCGACAGGGGAGAGCACCGATCCGCTGATTTCGTTTTTATAGCCGTTTATTACCGCGGTGACTGCGTTGTCACCGGGTATTGCATCATTAATCTCAACCATGCGGTATCCCTCAAGGGCGACCTTCCCGTCCTGGAGAACGAGATCCATGATCCCGGCCCAGAGGCCGTAGCACCAGGCCTGGACTATAATCGTATTCCCCTCATGGATCTCTTTTTTAAGCGGGGTATGGGTGTGGCCGCTGACAATGACATCGATGCCGGGCACCTTTCTCGCAAGAATGACATCCTCGGATTTCGAGAGCTTATCAAGATTCAATCCGCTGTGGGACAGGCAGACCACGAGATCTGCCTTCTCCTTATTCTTCAGCGTATCAACCATCTTCCTCGCGGTTTCCACCGTGTCGCCGAAAGTGACCGGTTTCGAGAAGGGCGCCACTTCCGCGGCTTCCTTGCCCATGAGGCCGAAGAATCCTATCCTGATCCCGCCGGAATTGATCACCGTATACGGTTTTACCAGCCCGTCCCTGAAAACCTCTTCAAGGGTATTGTCCCGGTCGTCCTTGTCGTTAAATATTACGTTGGATGCGACTATCGCGGGAAGCTCCCCGGCATTCCGGGCGGATCTGAGTATGCGCGCCAGGCCGGCAGGCTTGAGGTCGAATTCATGGTTGCCCAGCGTTATCACGTCATAACCCATATCCTTCATGAGGCGAAGCTCAAGGGCCCGTTCCCGTGAAATCATGTGAAAAAGAGACCCCATGAGAAAATCCCCGGCGTCAACAAGGAGCACCGGGTTCGCCCGTTCGGCCCTGGTCTTTTTAATCAGGGTCATGATCCGGGCCCAGCCGCCCCTGGTGGCGTCATCGCCCGCCTGCGGGGTATAATCGATATTGGGATAAAAACCCAGAAGGTGTGAATGCATATCGTTGGTATGCATTATGGTGATCTTCCTTTCTTTCGCGTACAATGCTAGGGGGATGGATATAAGAAGAGTCATAAGAAGAACTGCGTATCGTTTCATTGGCGGCTCCTCGAGTATTTGGATGTTCCCGGCGTGTCTTCCTGTAAGGATAGCCGACCGGATGATTTATTTCAACTATAAAATTTTTTTATAATGCCGGTCCCGGCAATAGTGACCGCGGCAGGCGTATATTGACTTGACAGGATATAAAACCGTAGTAGCATCAGGACGATTACAGGGCGCGAAGATAACCTTGAAGAAAAAAAGCCACCTACCCATATTGATCATCATTCCTCATGGAGGCTGCAAGGTGCCGGAGGAGTTTTCCGGCCTCGAAGAGGTGAGCAAGTTTGACCTTCTCATCCAGTCCGATACCTGCGCCAATGACCTGTTCTCATTCGGTGACCGCGTCGCGGGCACGATCGAAACCGATATCTCGCGGCTATTCGTCGACCTGGACCGCCGGTACACGGCGCTGCCGCCGGTCCGGGACGGCGTCATCAAAAAAACGACGCTCCACGGCAAGCCTGTTTTCAGGGAAGACATGTTTCCCGACGAGATCGCGATTTCCAATGTCCTGCGCCGGTACTGGTTTCCCTTTCATGACGCGGTTACAAAGATCATGGAAACGGGGGGACTCAGGCTGATACTTGAGTGCCACACCATGCTGGCCGTCGGGCCGGCCATTTCGCGCGACCCCGGGAAACCGCGCCCCATAATACTGCTGGAGCATCTCATGGACAGCGGCGGGGACGCCGCGGCGACATGCGATCCCGGGATCGCGGCGAGCCTGCTTGAGCACATGGAGAAAGCCTTTGCCGGCGAGGAAGAAACCATAGCTGAAAAATTCACACTGGCCGCCGAGCCATCGCCCGGGTTTATTCACGGGCAATACGGCAAAGGCACGGTCCCGATGATCCGGCTTTCCCTGTCCCGCGCCCTGTTCCTCAACGACACCTATTTCAGCTATGACTACATGCGCGTGGATGAGCTGAGGATCCGTGAGTTGCATGAGCTCCTCTGGACGGCGATAGAAAAATTCTATTTAAAAAATTTTCAATAAAAAACCCCTGCCATCCGGCAGGGGCTGTATCATTCAGGATTCGCGGCAGGCCCTTATTTGCCAACCCCGGTCTTTCCCATCTTCTTTGCCATTTCCTGGGACGCTTTCATTACTTCCGGATCCATCATGTACTTCATCATTTTCATGGACACGGTGAGGAGCTTCTGCGCCATCTGCTCAAGCTTTTCGAATTCCTCTTTCAGCTCTTTCGGAGGATTCTTCTTGTCCATCGTCTTCAATTCGGGGTATTTCTTCTCGATCTCATCTCCCTTCCTGGAAAGCTTTTCCATCTTGTTGCCGAGCTCGGTGATTGCTTCAGCCACTTCCTTGGCGCTGTTTGATTTTTCAAGCGCGGAGATATAATCTTCATTGGCCTTGATTACGTCATTCAGGTATTCTTTCAGATCACCGTATTTTCCCGCCGGCTTGCATCCGAAGCTGACAAGCGCGAACACGGATACAACGGTAATAGCCACAACTTTTTTCATCATGTTAAAACTCCTTAATGTTTATACTGATTACATCTTGCATGTGAAAAGATGTATATATGTATCAATCCAGCCTGTTCTGAAATTTGAGCAACCTGCCATCCGGTTTCCTGCAATTCTTCCGGCCGCTGCAAACGGCGGGGAGAATTGCAGCCACCGCTCCTCAGTGATGACCGCATCCCGTTAACGAGCTGAAATGCTACTTCGTAAGCATGCCGCAATCGTATTCCTTGTATACCCCCCGGGAAGAAGTATTCCGACCGTGTGGCATTAGAGGCGCATTAAATAATTATGTCAAACCTAAAATATAGTCGTATGCCTCAAGCGCCGCGGTTGCCCCTTCGGCCGCGGCCATAACTATCTGCCGCTTTGATCCGCTGCGCAGATCCCCGGCGGCAAAAAGGCCGGGGATAGCCGTCCTCATGTTGATGTCGGTTTTGATATTGCGGCTCTCATCCAGAACCTCTGCCGGAAGATACCCGGTATTGGCGTCAAAACCGACAAAGATGAAAAGACCATCAACAGCCAGCGTGGACTGTTTTCCTGTTTTCACGTTCCGAATGGCAACGCTCTCCACTTTCGTTCCGCCCTGGACCGACTCCACCACCGTGTCCAGGACCGGTATTATTTTTTCGCTGGACAGCGTCCTGTCCTGGAGAATCTTCACGCCCCGGAACCTGTCCCTCCGGTGAATGAGGTACACCTTGCTGGCGAAGCGCGTCAGGAAATGAGCCTCTTCCAGGGCAGTGTTCCCGCCTCCTACCACCGCGCAGACCCGCTCCTTGTAGAAGGCCCCGTCGCAGGTGGCGCAGAATGAAACGCCGTGGCCGATATACTGCTCCTCGCCCGGCACACCAAGCCTCCGGTATGAGGCGCCGGACGCGGCGATGACGGTCTTCGCCTCCATCACGGTGTTGTCGCTCATCTTCACCCTGAAGACTCCTGTCCCCTCGTCCCGGGTAAACGAGGCAACATCGCCGCTTGCGATTTCCACACCGAGCCTGCGGGCCTGGTTCTCCATGCGGGACATCAGCTCCCACCCGGCCACCGGTTCCTCAAATCCCGGATAGTTATCCACTTCATAGGTGTTCATCACCTGGCCCCCCGGGGACAGCTTTTCAATCACGACCAGGTCCAGGCCGGACCTGACCCCGTAAATCGCGGCTGTGAGTCCGGCAGGGCCGGCCCCTATAATGATCAGATCTTTCATTAGAATGCTCCCTGGATGATGAATAACATGAAATGTAGAATTGATGAATCAGCTTAAATAATGCAAGTAAAAATATACTTGATTAAATAACAATTTTTCATTATCCTGTGACATGATGAAATATTACGATAAGGACTGGAAACCGGCATGAAACAAATTGAAGACAAAACCCTGGAAGGGGCCAGGAAAAAGTTCATTTTCTCACTGGTCCTGCTCGGCCTGGCGGTCGTGTACCTCATCTCTCCCATAGATATCATTCCGGACGTCATATTCCCGGCTGGATACCTCGAAGATATTCCCCTTCTCCTGGCAACGGCCGTTTATGCCGGCTACTCATACCGGAAGATGAAAAAAGAGCAGGGAAATGATAACACGTGATATCGAGTCTGTCCCGCGCTCATACCGTTCCCTGTCATAAAAAAAAGGGAGAATTTTCATTCTCCCTTAATCTTGTGGGTTATGCGGTAAGTTGAGACGAGGTTATGAGACAATTAAAACTCTTCGAATCCTTCCCCCTTAAGGACTTCTTTCATATTCTCGCTTTCTGCTCCCTTAATTGCAGGCGCTGATACTTCAGCGGTTTTCTTGCGGGCACGGCCGTTGCCGTTTCCCTTGTCATGTTTTACAGTTGAAGATGCATCCGACAGATTTGACAGGTGCACTTCCCGGTGTTTCTGGTTATAGGTGCCGGTCTTTATATCTTCGCTGATCTTGAAACGCTGCACCATATCCAGGAGCTCCGCCGCCTGGTTAGCCATTTCTTCGCTGGCGGACGCCGTCTCTTCGACCAGAGACGCGTTCTGCTGAGTCATGTTATCCATCTCCGCTATGGCGTTGTTGATCTGGCCGATACCCTGCTTCTGCTCCATGCTCGCCGCCGCAATCTCGGTGATAATCTGCGAGGAGGTCTTGGAGGCTTCGGCGATCTCGTTCAAGGAGATCCCCGTCCTGTTCACCAGTTCGGTGCTCTTGTCAACCTTGTTGACGGTGTCCTTGATCAGGGTCTCGATCTCCTTGGCCGCGTTGCCCGACCGCTGGGCCAGGTTCCGCACCTCGCCGGCGACCACCGCGAAGCCGCGGCCCTGCTCGCCGGCCCGCGCGGCCTCAACAGCGGCGTTCAGGGCGAGAAGATTCGTCTGGAAGGCGATCTCGTTGATCACCGCGATGATATCAGCCACCTTTTTGCTCGATTCATTCATCTCGGTTATGGAATTAACCGCCTCAACGGCTATTTTATTTCCTTCCACTGATTTACCGGAACCGATCTCCGCGAGATCACGGGCCCTGCCCGCATTATCGGCGTTCTGGTTGATGGTCGCCGTGGTCTCTTCGATGGTGGAAGCGATCTCTTCAAGGCTCGACGCCTGCTCGCTGGTGCGCTGTGACAGGTTCTGGTTGCCGCTGGCTATCTGCTCCACGGCCTGGGAGAGGTTCTGCGAGGAGACTATAACGTTCGATATGAGGTTCTCGAGGCTGTCAGCCGCGCTGTTCAGGGCCTGGGCAAGGCGGCCCAGTTCATCTTCCTGGCTGAGGTTGATCCTGGTAGTCAGGTCGCCGTCCGCCAGCTGCTGGGCGAAGGTAAGGCCCTTGGCCACCGGGACGGATACGGCGCGGGAGAGAAGCATTGTTACAATGATGCCCACGGCTATGGCAATCGCGATCAGTACGACCCGTATTATAAACTGGCCGGTATAATCACTGGTCTGCTTGTCCATCGTTGCCTTGCCGGCATCAACCTGGTACTTTATCATTTTCTGGGTATGGGCCTCGAGGGGACCATAGCCCTCCATCCATTTATCAAGATGCACGCTGCTCACTTTCAGGTTCCGGGCCTCCAGGGCTTTCTGGAACTCGACGCGGACATTCCGCACCGGGGTGACCAGTTTTTCAAATTCATCGGCCATGGCTTTTTCTTCCCGGCCAAGCGTTCTTCCCTGGTATTTCTTCCACAGCACCTGGTACTCTTCGCCGTATTTTTTTGATTCTTCTATGGCCTTGTTGACCGTGTTCCAGTCATTATTGTCAGCCGCGGCCTGTTCAATCCCCATATTGACGCGGATGTGCAGAAAATTCGTCAGGATGCCGTTGAGCTGTGATGCCGGAACAAATCCCTCGTTATAAAAATGCGAAAAGTCCTGATTCGCGGACCGAAGTGTTGTAATTCCCAGTATGGATATTATCACAATAGCTACAAGAAATATAGCGCATGAAATAAAAACCTTCATGCTGACCCTTAAATTATTAAACCATTTCATATATTAGCCTCCTGATTACTCTGACACCCATATTGCTTAATCAAAAATGTATCATTAACTCACCTGAAGAACAATAATCGTTTTAATGATATAATTGTAGTTAGACTGATTATTATTCACACAGGGCATTCCCCTACATGGTGATAACAAAAAATAATGAGGAAACAGGAAAAAATCCACATTTATTGGGAGACAGGGTGTGATACTGGATGGCGGCTTATTCTGCAGATGGATCAGATTTAATGCCCGATAGCGCTAAATTTTAATTAATTTATATATTTTAATCTATTTGTTTATTTTTATAGTTTATTGATCCTCATTATCTTCACGAGTCGTCCACCTGACCGCAAATCGTATCAGTTCTCCTGAACTTTTCATATTGAGCTTGTTCTTAATCCGGTCGCGGTATGTCCCTATGGTCGAGGTGCTTATCCCCATTTTCTGGGCTATTTCCCGCCTGTCCAGGCCTTCGCCGATAAACTTGAAAATATCAAGTTCCCGGTCCGTCAGCTGGGCAAGAAGATCTTCCGGACTCTCATCCTTCCTCGATACGATGTCCAGGAGCGATTCGCGCAGGGATTCACTGATATAGCTTTTCCCCTCGATGACCTTTTCGATCGCCTCCACCACCTGGTCGACAGGCTCGCTCTTCAGCACATATCCTCCCGCCCCCGCCTGCAGGGCGCGCCGCACGACCTCCTTTTCCGCGTGCATCGACAGCGCCATTACCGCAACCTGCCGGTAGCGCCCCCTGATGGCCTTGATCAGGTCTATGCCGCTCACCCCTTCCAGGCTGATGTCGACAACGGCAATGTCGGGTTTGCATTCGTTGATGGCCGCAATGGCCGAATTGGCGTCCCCGGCCTGGCCGCACACCTGCAGGTTTTCGTGGCTGTTAAGGTACTGCACGAGTCCCATGCGCACAATCTCGTGGTCATCAACAATGAATACGCGGATTTTACCCATTAATAACTCCTCACCGGTCCCTTCCGGTCACGGGGAACGATGCGTGTTCCCCGCCGGTAACGGACACCGGTATATATCATCAGTCAATGCTGTTTATCATGCAAGTGATAATAGTCCCCGAGGGCTTTCTCCTGTTCACGTTCAGAACGCCACCGATGATGTCGGCGCGGTATTTCATGAACATGAGCCCCAGCCCTTCACGGCTGCCGGTCTCTTCCGGCAGGCCGATTCCATCGTCAACGACGGAGAAAAAAATTCCGCCTCCCCGCCGTTTCAGCATGATCCGTATGTTTTTCGATTTGCCGTGTTTGACCGCGTTGTTCAGCGACTCCTGCACGATGTAATAGATGTGGGTCGCCTTCGAAGTGTCCCCTATCACGATATCGTCGCAGTCGGCTTCGCAGTCGATGCCGTAAATCCGTTCCGCGCTCCGGCACAACTCGTCAATAGCGATGGCTATGCCGTTCCGCTCGACGTTCACCGGCGACAATCCCTTGGCCATGAGCCGGACGTGCGTCTTCGCATGGTCGAGCTGTTTCATAATTGCTTCGGGCTCCGCTTCGGCGGGCAGCCGGCCCCGGCTGATTTTTTTCGCCAGCCCCCCGAGGAGGTAGCCGATGGCCGTCAGTTCCTGCCCGATGCCGTCATGGAGGTCCCGGCCGATGCTGATGCGCTCCCGCTCGCTGATGTCAAGGATCTGCTCCTCCAGCTTGCGCCGCAGCGTCACGTCCTCCCAGCTCACGAGGTAGTGGAGCAGATCGTCCCCGCGGGAAACCGGCACCGCGGACACGACCACGGTGATATTCTCGCCGTTTTTTTTCCTCAGATTCTCCTCGTTTTTTCTGATGGCGCCGGCACCGCCGGCCGCGCCCGTCCCCGTACCGCGTTCAGGCTGCCAGGGATATGGCGGTCGGGTTCCTGTAACTTCGACGGATTCAAACCCCGTGAGGGACTCAAAGGCCCGGTTGACATAGCGGATGGCGCCATCGAGATTTATGACGATGACCGGGACCGGCACGGTGTTCATAAGGCTCGACACGAAGGCCTCGCTCTCTTTTATCTTCCGCTCCAGGCGATGCCTGGTAAGGGCGGTTTCGATGGCGGAATAAAGGTCATAATCCTTAAGCGGTTTAATGAGGTATCCATAGGGGTCCGTTTCCTGGGCCCGCTTCAGGTTCTTCTCATCGGTGCTCGCCGTAAGGTAGACGACCGGTATGTCCATGCGGGACTGTATGCCCATGGCGGCTTCTATCCCGTCCATGGTTCCCTCCAGGATCACGTCCATGAGGATAAGGTCAGGATGTTCGCGTTCAGCCAGGGCTATCGCCTCCGGCCCGTTCGGCGAGGAACCGACAACCCGGTACCGGCGGAATTCCAGCATCTCCTGCAGGTACATCACGGTTACGGGGTCATCCTCGACGATAAGTATTTTAGGTTGTTCCATTTCTTCCTGCCGATACCGGTCCTTGTGCGCGCTTCTCCTTTAAAAAACTATCTCGATTCGGGTGCCCCCGCTTCCGGTGAGATCGAGCGTTCCCTTGATCTGCCGTGCCAGCGACTGTACGATCTGCATGCCCAGCGAATTTGCCGTGGCGAT
>CAZZHU010000001.1:0-31316 GCA_964654045.1 uncultured Leptospirales bacterium | reverse complement strand
GTTATCGCTCACGGTCAGCACGTTCTTCCCCGAGGCGTTCATGACAAAGCCTACTTTCAGTTCGCCCGCCCGGCCGTCCGGGAAGGCGTGCTTGAGTGTATTTGACACGAGCTCATTGATAATCATGGCGCAGGGGATGGCCGTGTCTATGCCGAGATAAATTGCTCCCGCATCAATGCTCAGGCGCACCGTCTCACGGTTGACATTGTACGTATAGAACAGGTGCCGCGTCAGCTCATTGATGTATTCGGAAAAATCGACCCGCGCCATGTCCTCCGAGCGATAAAGCTTTTCATGGACCATTGCCATGGCATGGATCCGGTTCTGGCTCTCTTCAAAATAGCGGCGGTACTTTTCATCGTCAATCTTGCGCGACTGCAGGCCCAGGAGGCTGGATATGACCTGCATGTTGTTCTTGACCCGGTGATGAAGCTCTTTTATGAGCACTTCTTTTTCATGGAGGGATTCCATGATCCTGCTTTCGCTCCTGATGCGGTTTATGGCCATGGCGAAGAGCGATCCGGGGTGGCGCACCGTAACGAGATCATTTTCCGTATAGTCGCGCGAAGCGTTCGCCACGATGATCTGGCCGACCAGCTCATTGTAAAAAAGAACCGGCACCGACAGGAACCGCTCGATCCGCGCACTGCCGCCGGGCATATCCTTCCACAATTCATGCTCCGGAGGAGAATTGGTGAAAAAGGCATGCCTGGTGTCGAGCGGGTGTCCCCAGAGGCCCTTGCGCCGCAGATGGGCGTCTTCCGTTTTCATTATCTTTGCAAGTATGACGGTATCACCGGTTTCCCCGCTTATTTCCGAAACATATCCTTCCTCGCTGTCCGTCAGCAGCCTGGCGTATTCCAGGACTATGATGGCCACGTCATTGATCGTGTATGACTGGGAGATTATGGATCCGGAGAGGCCCGCCAGGGCCATGTTCACCGCAAGCTGCCCTTTCAGGCGGTCTTCCGCACTCTTCCGGTCCGTGATATCTTCATGGTTGCCGATCAACCGCAACGCGTGCCCCGCCTGATCGCGCTCTACAACGCGCGCCCGGGAATAGATCCACCGGTAAGAGCCGTCCCTCGTCTTCAGGCGATACTCGTTTTCATATACGTCCGCCTGCCCCGAGCTGATATAATTCCGCATGATCCCCAGGGCTCGCTCCAGGTCATCGGGATGTATCAGCGACTTGAATCCCGCGAAGGTCGGGGGGAAATCCCCCGGTTTGTAGCCAAGCATTGAGTAAAATCGCGGGCTGTAATAGTATTCATCATCCCGTGCGTTCCACGTCCAGATGCCGTCCGTGGTGGCCTCCAGTGTCTCGCTTAAATCTTCCTGCGTCCGCCCCAGGCTGAATTCCGCCATCTTGCGCCTGGTGATATCGCGGATTGACACGATAATGCCGATTATCTCGTCCCGGTAATTCCTGAGGGGCGTGTACTGTCCGATCATCCAGCCCTTGCGGGCCGAACGGGCAAATTCAAACTCAATGTCATCCGACCTGAAAAGATCCCCCGCCAGCGCGCGTTTCATATCATCCAGTACCGCCCTGTTTTTTATATGGGGGAAGAAGTCGGTATATATCTTTCCGATTACCTCGCCGGCGGGAACGCCGGTCAATTCCTCCATGAACCTGTTCCACAGGAGTATGCGGAAATCACGATTGAAAATTATCACTCCCTCATTGACGCTTGCCATCAGGTTCCTGGTCAGTTCCTCGGATTCTTTAAGCGTTTCCTCTATATGCCTCCGCAATATTTCCCGGGAAAAATAATCGGCTATAATCCTCATCGTACTGGCCATGCGCGGGGCCTCCGTCCTGATCCGTATGTCCCCGATGGCCATGGCGCCGAACGCCGCCCCGCCGATAAAAATCGGTACGCAGATGAAGGTCTTCACGCCCAGTTCCCCGAAGGCTGGGGTCCGGTAATCGGGACGGGAGGGAAGATCAATCTCCACGACGGCTTCCCCGGTCTTGACAACCTGGCCGCTTATGGTCTCGCCCGCGGGCAGCCTATGCCTGCCGGGTCCTTCCCACGGGATTCCGGTGGATCCCAGGTAGATTATTTCGTCCTCCGCGCTGTCATATTGCATAATGGCGGCAACGGGACAGTTGAAATGGCCTGACAATATGGCTGGTATGCCCTCGTATATTTCGGACACGCTTCCCGGCGAGAGAAACAGTCGGGATATGAGTGATACGATTTCGTTCTCGGCCTGGATCAGCCGGCGCTCCGTGATATCACGGGTCACGCCGACAATTGTCAGGGCGCGTCCGTCCGGATCGCGCTGATAGGTGACGATGCTCTCTGTCCACACGGTGGAGCCGTCCTTGCGGTTGAATTCCAGCTCGAGAGTCACCGTCCGGTTCGGATCGCCCGCGCCGCTCTTCTCAATGGCCGCGTTTTCGATATTTTCCCGGATGCCCAGTTCCCTGGATCGGGGGGCGAGAATCTCATCCAGGCTCATACCCAGCATTTCTTCCGGGGTATACCCGCAGAGCCGCGTTATGGAATTACTGATATAGGTTGGTTTCAGGTCCAGGTCCGTCTGCCATATGACATCCCGGGCGTTTTCCGCCAGCAGCCTGAACTTCTGTTCGCTTTCACGCAGCGCCCGCGCCACCCGGTTGCGCTCGGTGATATCGAGGACGGTCGCCGTCACGCCTGTCTCCATGTTGTTGGGGTCAAAGGGGCTCAGGCATAGCATGACATCTATCATTCGACCATCCTTTCTCCGGAGAGTGGCATCCTGCACGCCCCGTCCTTCATGCTGCATCTGTATGTACAATTCCCGGCCTATCCTGAGGTACTCGCTGTCATCAGGATAGAGTATCCGCGTGTACTGCCCGATCATTTCCTCCTCGGTGAAGCCGGTTATTTCGCAGAGAGACGCGTTTACCTTTATGAACTTCCGGTTTACCAGCAGTCCCACACCGACGGGGACAGCTTCCAGCATGCTTCGCAGGACTGCCTCGTTTTTTCTCAGCTCCTCCTCCGCTGTCAGGCGCTCGGTAACATCATTCATCATTGTCAGAAAATACCGCTTCTGCCCCAGATTAATTATATCCGCCGTAAAAATTCCCTTGCGTATCTCGCCGGACCTGGACCTGATCCACAGGTTGACGTCGCGGACGCTGCCGTTTTTCAGCGTATCCGCGACAACGGCAGCAAGCTCCTCTTCGTCATGATACAGTTTCAGGTCAACGGGCGATCTCCCGATTATCTCGTCGCGCCGGTATCCTGTCACCTCCAGGAATCGGTCATTGACATCGACAAAACCAAGATCATCCATGTCATTGATGGCGATGAGCAGCGGGCTCTTATTAAAAGCCTTGTAGAATTTCTCCTCGCTCTCCCGCAGGGCCGCAAGGGCCATTTTTTGCGCGGTAATATCGCGCGCAATTCCCAGAACGCCGTAAGGCTCCCCGTCATGGGTCAGAAGAGAGGCGTTCACTTCCACGTATTTCTCTTCGCCGCCTTTCGCGCGCAGGCGGTATTCGACGGTTTCCGTTGTATGATCGGCAGCCAAGATCTTCGCGGTTTTTTCCAGCGCTGACCGCTCCTGGTCAGGACCGAGCAGGTCTTTGAAATTCAGGGTCTTCAACTCTTCACGGTCATAGCCGATAAGCTTCAGTCCGGTATCATTGGCATCTAAAAATTTGCCGGTAAAATCATGCATGTACATGATATTGACCGAAGAATTATAAAGGACCCGGTACCTCTCCTCGCTCTCACGGGCCGCCTGCTCGGCCTTCTTCAGCCCGGTGATATCGTTGCCGACGCAGAGTATCCCGGTAACGGTGCCGGCGGTGTCAGCAAGCGCCCGGTTTGACCAGCTGATCCAGACGCGCGAGCCGTCCTTTTTCATGTTCTCGTTCTCATTGCTTACATAGCTTTCCGGGTTGCTGCAGATATCCCGGATCACGCCGGCAAGATCGCGGCCGGTGCTTTCGCTCTCCGGTACGATTGTGCCGACAACGTTGCGCCCGATGATTTCATCACTGCTATAGCCGAAGAAATTCCGGGCGTATTCATTGAAGAAGGTAATTCCGCCTTCTGTATCCATCCGCAGGATGATGCTGTTTACATTTTCTGCCAGATCATAGTATTTCTCGTCATCCCGGCGCCGGGACGACCTGAGGCGGGCGACCTCCTTTTCAAGGCGGGACACTTTTTTCTGCAATGTTTCGTATGATGGTTTCGCCATATCCTGTTCCAGGAACAGCCGGTCTTTACCGTATGACGGATTTCACTGAGATGGTTTCCCGGCACCGGTTAAAAACATATCTGACGGCCCGGCACCTGTCAATCATAAAGATGACAATGCCGTTATTGGTCATTGTTTATTGCAGGGAGGGATCGCCGCGGGTGAGGTTGTGCGGGACCTCCATTAAGGAGGGTTTTTTGAAACATTCGAGAACCAGGGAAAAGACCGGTTTCCGGTGTTGCCCCTTGTCAATCACCATGGATTTCATTATTACAATAGAATCTCATCCGTTGCATAATTAATTGCCGATAAGAGAAACTGGTTCCTTACCGTCAATGACATGTCTTTAAGCCGTATAACGTTTCCCATTTCTTTAAGCTTGAGGCAGGTTGACATCAACTGCTCCGCATCCCTGGATATCACCTCCTGCACGCCCTTGAAATCAAATATGATTTCTTTTCCGCCGGTAATCTTTTCCTCGAGGGATGAACAGAAATCTCCCATCATTCCGGAGGCTGTCACTTCTTTCATGTGAATGAACATTATCTCTTTATCCTCCCTTATGCGTTTTTCAATCAGCACATCATCCCCCTTCCCTGTGTGTCAATGATCAGCAGCACCTATAATAAGCGGCATGCAAAACCGTCTTATTACATCATAATAATGCCCTCACGGCATTACTTTCAATAGGTCATACAGTGATTATTCTGTAGTTATTTCATTTATTTTTGTGTCAGGAATCCACTTACAATACAGTGGGGGAAACATGCTGTGGCGCATTTCAGGGAATTGCATTCTCCGGATATAAAAATGTTGACATTTATATAGTAATTTAGTATATTATATAATATTAAATATTTTGAGGAACTCATGAATTCGATCATATGGCTCATAATTTTTCTGGTAGCATGGATTGTTCTGCAGAGATGGATCCTGCCCCGGTTCGGGGTCTCCACCTGAATGTCTCCGGATTGTTCTCAGGATGAGAACAAGAAGAAGCAATAATCGCTGATTGCCTCTACCCGGACACCCCGTGCCGGGCGATCACCGGTTATTCTCCATGTTTTTCCTGCGGGGACGGAGGGGTAGTATCTTTTTTTTCCTGCTCCGGGAGAGCGGGTTCTTTCTCCTTTTTCTGCCGGGGGATAACGGGAACATCCGGTTTTTCCTGACTTGGGACTTCGGTATCTTCTTTCTTTTCCCGGGGAATCATTTCCTCTAATTCCTCTTCAATATCCTCCTGTATCTCCTTTTTTTTCTTTTTCTTCTTCTTTTCATGCTTCCTGCTCTCATATTCATTATCGCCGCTGTAGAAATCCTCATCAACCTTGAGCGTGACATCATATTTACGCTCAAGCGCCCGTGCCGTGCTCCAGATCCTTCCGGGGACAGAGAACCTCTCGACAAGCTGTGCCGCCCGTTTCAGATTGCCTGTCTCTATATAGCTGCGGACCATTTTTTCAAAGGCGGGGTTCCGGGAGTTGAATTCGGTGGCCAGGGCCAGGAAATCCTCATAGGACCGGGCCGCATCTTCATACTCCCGGTCGTCATAGTAGGCGTCCGCCGCTTCCAGGTGCTTCTTCCGTATCTCCTCCTGCGCCTGGACGACTTCAAGGCGGCGCTGCCCGTGAACATTGCCTTTCAGGTAAAATCTCTCTTTTACACGCACGATTTCCCGGGAGGACACCGCCAGGGAGCGCAGATACTCGTCATAGTCGTCGCCCGCCATGATCTTCCCGCGGTCAAAGGTCCCGGTCACGATGTCGCGCAGCATCGGCACGGCAAGACGGTCGGCGGCCCTCCCGATGGAATAATTGCGGCGGTTTCCCAGCCTCACGCCGGCGATATAGGTGCTGTCGCCGGAGATGAAATGGACGGTGGCCATGACGTCGCGCAGTTCATTGGAGGTCCCCGTTTTGCCGGCGCCGATCCCCTCCATGCCGGTCATGGTGCCGCGCTTCACGGTTTCCCGCAGGGCCAGGTTAATGAGCACGCTGGCCGCCCTGACGCGGTCAGCTCCGTAGCGCTCAAGGAGCGAACTCTTCAGCGGCCGGTAATCGGGCCTCATCACCGCGCCGTCGGGACGTCTCATGGTATCGATGAAGGTGTGCTTTTTCACCACGCCGAGGTTCGGAAACATCGAATAGGCCAGGAGGTACCGGTCGTAGCGCTGATCGCCGTTTGAACCGCCCAGGATGATCGAGCGGAACGGCTGGTGCAGCCCGTCCTTCTCCGTGATATTCATGGTCTCGTTGAGGAGCCGTGCGAAGGCGGCCGGCGTTACCAGCTCCTGTATCTGCACGTGGACGCCGTTAATGGAATGCACCAGGGCGTCTTCCACGGTCACCCAGTCGTTCGTGTATTCGGTAAAGTTCCTCGGCGACCAGGACCAGTACTTCTCGATACTCTCGATCTCCTTCGTCCGCTTCGGGTATTTATGGATGAAATTCTGGAATTTCCTCTGCTGTTCCAGTGAGTATGTCTTATAGGTGACCAGGCTGTTCCTGAACATGTCCTGGAGATTATACCCGGAAAGGATGAAGTACAGGTCAAGGAGCGGCTTCAGGCTGGAACCGAGTGAGCGGTTCGCCAGGGAGACCCAGTCCCATTCGTCCTCGGCGCGGGTCGTGCCGCCCACATCGGCGATGATGCGGTTTACGATGCCCGGACGGCCCGAACGGGCCTTCGTGTGGGCGTGGATAATGCGGGCCCCTCCTTCGAGAAGGACATCCGACGGCTGTCCCTCAACCAGGTTGTCGGAATCAACCGATACCCATCGTGATTTCCGGTCTACCAGGCGCTGCAGTTTCTTCTGCACGGCCATGTCGATGGTCGTGACCACCACCAGTCCGGAATCCGACCGGTCAGGGCCCAACTCGCGGTCGAGCTCCCGCTTTATGTTGTTTACGAGACGGTTATCGGCGGATGTAATCCCGGGGGCAAAGCGGAAGGAAACTTTCTGGCGGTTCCGCGCGTCGCGCTCCCCGGCTTCGCTGATGACCCCGTCCCGGCGCAGGAGCCTCAGGATGCTGGACATCCGCGTCTCGATCCACGTTTTCGCGCGGAGCCTGGTTTTGAGGATCTCCCGGTAATTGTCCCGGTCCACCCTGTAGGGCGCGTTGTCCTCCTCCCACTGCGCGATGTTATCGCGCGAAGCCCCCCGCGACTCGATGAGGCTCCCGAGTTCCTCGGCCTTGAGCCACGCTGCATATTCCTTTATCCGGGACGGCTTCTTGATCGCCGCCACCAGCATGACCTGCTCGCGCAGGTTCAGGTCGCGGAGGCCCCTCATGAAATACATTTCCGCCTGCGACTTGAACCCCCTGATGTCGGAGTAGAGGTACCCGCCGTACACCTCGTTGACATAGGCCTCCAGGATGTCGTTCCGTGTCCAGAACCAGTCAACGGTCGCCGAGGCCGGAAGCTCGTATTTCTTCTGCTCTATCTGCCGCTCAGGGAAGCTGGCCCGGTCGGAAATCGACGTTATGTATTTCGTGTAAAGCATTTCCATGACCTGGTTTGATATGGAGCTGCCGCCGCGGCTCTCGTCTTTGAATGAAGCGATGAAGGCATCCTCGTATTTCTTCGCTTCCCGCTCCAGCCGGTCCATGCCGTGGCGCCGGGCAAACAAGCGCGTTGCTCCCAGGATCTTGCGGAGCACCTTCTTGCTGATCTGCGGGATGATGACGAGGTTGTCATTGCCGCGATGCGGCACAGGGAAAAAGGTATTGCGGAATCGCCGGTCCTCGCGGAGGATCACCCCTTCGATCATAACCTGCGGGATCTCGTCGATACCGGCCCATTTCATGGAATTCGCCTTGTAATAGAGAAGCGAAAGGCAGTCGCCGTTGCCTGCTTCATTCACCTTTTTGATCCACTCCAGCGGCTCCACGCTGTGCATGATACCATTCGTGATGTCGTCGCAGATCCTGCCGCGGGGGATCCGCGCGTAATCGAAGAGGTCGATCCTGTCTCCCGACATGTCATCCATGAAAGACAATAGCGTCTCCCACCAGTGCTTGTCGACAACCAGGTCCATGAGCCTGCGGTAGCGCCGCGGATCCGATTTCGCAAGATCCCGCAATTTTCCGTGATCGACCGCGATGATCGTGAGGCCGTTCTGGTCCTGGACGCGGAGCGAACGGTAAACCCTGTAATTGAGCTCTACCGCCATCTGCGACCTGTTGTTTATCCGGTAGAGGGTTCCCGCCGATGGGGTTGACCCGGAGTTTGAAAAATCATCAAACCGGGCTCCGTGGTTTCTCCGGTAGATCCGGTCAGCTCTCCGGGCGAAGGGCGAATCGCAGGTATTGATTGTCTGGCTCAGGTTCGGAAAGGTATAGTTGTATTCATTCCTTGACAGGCCGTACAGCAATATTCCCAGGTCAACCAGGAGCATGGCGGAATAGAACAGGATAACAGCGGCAAAAAGAACCTTTTTGAGCACCGGCACGGCGCGGTGCGAAAGGGTGCCCGGATTCCGCATGCGCAGGCGATCCGTGAAAAAATGGATGACCGCCTTTGTTTCTTCAGGCCTGAAGAGCCGCCTTCTGCCAATAACGAAGGGGACACCGTTTCTGACAAATTCAGCCGGGTCAAAAGACGGGAAAAAAAGCATTATGTATGATTCAGGCAGGTCTGATCCGCCCTTTTCCGTTCCGAAAAACGAGTTGAAGTCCTCGCGCTGCTCCCTGGTGAAAACCCGGTGGTGATGCCCCGTTTTCTTTCGATCCGCAAGGAGCTCTTTCTCGAGGGTAACAAGATCATCCAGGCGGAACAGGCGCTCCTCATCGCGGAGGGAAATATCCATGATATGGTTCCGGAGCGCTTCCCGGAACAACTGCGCCGGGACAAGGTATCCGCTGCAGGCTGCGGTCCCATCGGCGCCGGTAAAAAACCGGCCCCTCCCGGGGTCGGCAATGAAGGAATCCAGGAATTCATTAACAGCGCTGATCTTCCGGCCGAACCCGTCACGCTCCAGGACGCCGCCGAAATAGAAAGCGACCCTCAGGACCGCCTGGCGGATTGTGGAAAACCTGAGCCAGTAATTATCGACAATCCAGGCATGAAGCCGTAGGAACATCGCCAGTTGTATCAGTAGTCGTTTCATTGCATTGCCCGGTATGTATTCAACGTGTCGTGTCAATTCCGCATAGTATCGTTGTCAGTGCTACTTCCCCCGCGGGATGCGTCCCGCAGGAATCTACCGTCGTAGGTCTTCAGCAGCTTTTCGAGGCCGGTGTAAAACTCTTCAGCGGTGCCGTCTATGGAGCGCCTGATCCAGAAGGCGACGCAGGTTTTGACGACATTCCCGTTCCATCCGCCGTCAAAGCCGTGCTTCATCAGGTACGATTCATCGTCGCGGCTGCCGATGAATCCGGTATTCATGAAATAGAAATATTTTTCATAATGATATGATTGGAGGGCCCCTGCCCTGATCATTGCGAGGTAGTCGCGCTTTTCCTGCTCCAGGTACGACGGGTTGTCCTTGAGTTTACGGTAGGTGACGAAAAAAATGCGCGCCAGGGGTTTGACATGCCCGTCATAGGTCCCCTGGGTGGCCGTTCTGAAGGCGGCGTCTTTCTCTCCGGGTATCAGCATACGGTGGAGACGGGCGACAAATGCCCTGTTATAATAGCCGAAGCTGTCCGGGGAATCCAGTTTGAGCTCCAGCGCCGTGTGGGGGCCGCCGGTAAACACCGGCACGCCGATCAGCTCCGCGAACTGCCGGTAGCTGATGAAAGTAAGGACATGGCAGTAAAAATTACGCATGCCGCCTTCGGGGAAGTAATCGAATTCCTCGCACCCGCTCCGGGACCCGCCGATATCCTTCCATGCGGCGCGCACGGCCGTGCTCAGTCCGGCAGGCACCGGCGGGTCAGGACGGGCTCCGACGGAGGTTAAGCAGCCGAACGATGAAGCCGCGAAGGATGCCGCCAGCACGGCAGCGCCGCAGATACTGATAAGCCCCGGATATTTCATCGGCTTCCCTCATTTACAGGATTTTCTCAACCACCCATATATCGCCATTATACTTCGCTTCCAGTTCCCGGTACCCGCCGTAGTCGAAATACCGGAAGAGCACCGTGGGACGGTGTTCTATCATGAAGCGACGCGCCTCACCGTCGCTGAGCAGTTCAAAGGCCCACCAGACGGCGAGCTCGGCGGAATACTCGTTGATTTTTCCGGTCCATCCGAACGGCTGCTGCTCATTCGCGGAAGGGACCATGCCGGTTTCCGTCGGCGGCACCAGTATCTGGATGCACGATTCCGCGCCGAAATCCTTTACCATATATGAACTGGCATAATACCCGATCCGCTGGTAATTCATCTGCCAGGAATTGACATACGAGCCTTCCCGGCTGAGACCGAAGCGCGACTCCCTGAATCCTCCCGGCCCTGAATCCTGTTCCTGCTCCCTGACATAATCATCGAGCTTCTTATGTATTTCCACGCCTGGATTCATGGGTGGAACCGCTCCAGCGCCCTGCCGCGGACCGGGGTTATGTCCCGGTTCCGGCACATATGGCATTGCCGGAATGGGTGAAAAGAATATAACCGCATTACAGAGTTTTTCATGAACAGTTTCATGGTTGTCAAGTATTTATCCACGGGAAACAGTCCCCTCGTTCATTTCACAGTTATAAATCAAACAGGTGACCTGCATTGTCACAAAATTTGTATGTAGTCCATAATGTCATACAATCCATGGCAATATGTCACAATGAAAAAGCATGAATTAAATAATACAGCCATCACTTTTTTTAATCGCCATCGCAGATAACGCAAATCCCGGCAAATTTCGTTCATTGTATAACAGGTCACATATAAATTATGATTTTTTTTCTTTCATTAAAAAATTATATCGAAATTGACTTGAAATTTAACAGGACATGTTTTTGATATATCACTATATTAAACCTGACGCCTTCCGCTGAAGGGATAATTTTTCTTGATCAGTACCCAAGTGTTATTGATTTTTACCTGGCACAATTAAAAAACCATATCTAATTTTTAAAATGCGTAAAAAAATCATCATTTTACTTTTTACAACACTGGCCATGTGTTTATGCTGCAGCCGACAGGAACAGGTTCAGTCAGATGAAAAGGGCGGCAGGTGCGTCAAGGGCAATTGCCGGTATGGTGTGGGGACTTATATCTTTCCCAACGGGAACAGGTATGAGGGTGAATTCAGAAGCAACGTTCCCTTCGGTTACGGAACAATGTATTATAAAAATGGCAAAAGCCTTAAGGGAAAATGGAAGTGGGGAAGACCAGACCTAAGATAACCAAGACCATGGCGGGAAATAAAAAACCAAGCCCCGAACAGGAGCTAAAAGAAAAAATAAGACAATCTCTGCTGAGAAACAGCAAGAAAGCAGATAAAGAGGAAATCGAATTTCTTTTAAAACGGTTTTGACCTATTGACGCTATGAAAAAAATAACCGCATCAATCCTTATCATGACGTGTTGCGTCATAATAAGCGGTTGCGTCATGTCCCGGGAAAAAGGAGGCAATGAAAATAATTCCGGCGCCTCTTCCTCCGATGAAACCAGGAAACTAATAACGGGTACATGGAAAATCACCTCTTTTCGCTGCGACAACAAGGGTAATAACTGCCAGAAATATCCGGGGACACAGATCTTTCAGTACGGGAAAAACGGGGAACTGATCATCAATAATGTAAAGCGGGGATCATACCGCGTGACGGGCAGGACCTGCATCCTTGACACCGGCACCAGCCAGTATACCGTCAACATCATCTCAATTGATTCTTCCAGACTCTTGACCGGCGAAAATCACCGCACAACCACGGAAATTTTTATCCGCATGAAATAGCGGCGGGTTATATATTACCCGCCGCCATCAGAACCTACTGCTTTTCAATTTTTATTTCAGCCAGCGCCGTATCGTTCCACTTCTGCCCTTTATACACGCTGTCAACGACAAACCGGATACGGGTCACATTCTGATAGACGCCCGCATCCTGGTAATCGCGTATCTCATCCTCAAAATTTACCGTTGAACCCTGCTTGCTGTCCTGGGCGTCCCAGTATTCAACTTTTATGCTTTTAACGCGGTTGTTCAGCACGTAGAGGTCGCCATCGGCCCCGTACTGCGCGAATTTCTTATCTATTCGGGCAAAGCCGTTGATCATGGCTACGCTGATGTTTTCAGGCTGCGGGAAGGTTATTTCGACCCATTCGCCTACTCCCCCGTTACCCACCTGCCAGGTGGTGCCGGGATTCTTGTCAAAAAGGTTGTTCACCACGTAGGTGTAGCCGCCGCTCTCCGCCAGCGTTGTAGAAGCTTCAACAAAGGATTTGCCGATCCCGCCGATATAGACCTCTACGCGGGCCTGGCCCTTGGCATCAGCCCCTTCCTTGAAGCTGCCGCCCTTGACCCATCCGTCCACGCCGAATTTAATGCTGATGTTATACCACTGGTCTTTCTGCCTGAGAACAATAGCCCTGGATCCGGCTGGCAGATTGGCCTTTACCTTTGAATCCGCATCGGGCTGATCGTGCAGCTTTGTCGCATCCGTGAACTCTACGACCTGCTTCTTGCCCTTGTGGATATACGTTTTCTGTATCCATCCTTCGGTCACGCCGTCAGGCAGCTGCACCTTCATCCATTCGCCATCTTTCTGCTCTTCCAGTATTTTAACAACCTGGCCGCGATTAACGCCTTTTGTCCACTTAAAGCCCCCTTTTATATCAGTGGGCACGTCGCGCAGACCGATATCAATCAGGGACACCCCTTCCTTTTTGCAGGCAATCGAGAAAAGGAAAACAAAGCAAAAAATTAACAAAAATAGCTTTTTGTTCATATTTTATCTCCCCTTGATGGATTTAATGGATGCAGAATAGTACCAATGAAATAGTATTGTCAATAACAATCCGCAAATACACCGATTGTTATCGGTAGTTAAGCTCAAGATCATGGATGTTGGGTGGTCAGATCAATCCTTCCCGGAAGTTTTCAGGTATTTTAATAGAAACCGCTCTAAACCCTTTGAATAGTTATCCAATGATTCCATGAAGCCGCTATTATGGGAGCCGTGGATAAGAAGAAAATCCTTTGGCCCCGTAATTGCCTTAAAAAGTTTTTCGCCGAGTTCATACGGAATAATCTCGTCCTCAGGGCTGTGCACCACCAGAACCGGACAGCTGACGCGGGCCATGAACCCGGCGGTATTGTAGGTGTCGCCGAAAAGCAACTCTCCCGGTGCCATGGGGTAATGATGGAGCGCCACATCGGCCGCCCGGGTGAAGGTTGACTCCAGCACCAGGGCCCCCGGTGTGCGAATTCTACAGAGCCAGGCGGCTATGGGCCCGCCCAGGGACCGGCCTATAACGGCTATCTTCCCCGGCTCTATCTTTCTGTTTTCCGCCAGGTACTTCCATGCCGCCTCCACGTCATGGTAGGTCCCCTCCTCGGAAGGCGTGCCGCCGCTTCTGCCGAATCCCCGGTAGTCAAACACGAAGACATTGAGCTTCAGTTCATGAAAAACACGAATTGTGTCCAGCAGGAAGGATATATTCCCGCCATTGCCGTGGCAGAAGAGCACTGTTCCCCTCGGCTGCCGTGACGGCACCCACCATCCGTTCAGCCGCACACCGTCATCGGCATTAAAAAAATTATCCTCATAGGGAAGTCCGATCGAAGCCGGCGTCGCGATTATTTCTTTATAGGGATGGAATAAATACCGGTTCCTGCAGCTGCACTCCGTCAGAGTTATTAGCGTAAAGAAAACCAGTGTCATCGCAGGCAACCGAACGCTTTTCATTTCCATCCTCCCGGGTATATTCCCACTCAATTCATCTGAGCGGATTTACTTCATCGTGCAATCAAGGAAAAAATTCTCGAATACCGATCCCAGGAGGAGCCGTTTCCTGTACGCCGCCGCCACGCTCGCCGCGGATATTTCCTCGCCCTGGTTCAGATAGAGTTCTTTAAAGGAATACTCATCTTTTTCATTCTTGATAATCTGAAGTATCTGTGATGGGGAATTCTTTGTCTCGTCACCGGCGTGTTTCAGGAACGTAAGCATCTTCGGGTGCGCCGCCACCCGTATGACACCGCCGCTGTCGACATCAATATTGTCAGCGCCCGTGCCCAGGTGCAATTCGGAAACAGACCCGAGTGATCCATCAGCTGAACGCTGGTAGACATAGAATTTCTTGCCCGTGGTTGCCGCGACATAGAGATGCTTCCCGTCATCAGCCGCCCAAATGCCGTTTGCATAGGTAAATCCTTCGGCAACGACTCTTATTTTATTCCCGTCATAAAATGCCACGTTCGACCGGGACAACTGCAGGTAGTCCTCGAAGCACCTGCCGAAATCCGACCTCGACCCGTGGTCGTTCGTGAAATAAAACTGCCGGGGCCCCACCCCGGCCACGTCATTGGGGCTTATCATCAGGTCACCGCCGACCGTCTCCAGATGCGCCAGGACATTGTTCCTGAACTCGAAGATCTCAACACGATTTTTTGTTTTTTGATGGTTAATGACGAAGAGATACTTTCTTCCATCCGGGGAGACATACAGGCTCATGCCATGGGGATAAAAACCGAATTCCAGATCCGGTGTCAGATTTTTCAGTACAGGCTTTCCTTCAAGATTGTAGGCGAACACGGCCCCCTGGAGCAGCTTTCCTTTCATGTACGCCCTTCTATCAAAGGATGACACAAAGGCGGTCCCCGTGGCATGATCGATCACAATATCCTCGGCCCCGGGAACATTGTCGACCTTCACGCAGGAACAATCGAAATGGGGCGCAAGGGCGGTAAATTCTCCGGCATTATGCACAGTTTTCAGAACCAGGACCGCTATGACAACAAGCAGAACGCATATGATACAAATAATCTTTTTTTTCATAGATTGCCTCCTCATCTTAAAGCTAATACTGATTCCAAACAGGCGATTCCCATGCCCTGCGGGGGAACCTCCGCGACCGGGTATAATAATTAATTATTTCTTGCCCGATAGCAATATATTTTTATAAATATCCCATAAATAATCAACATCGCCCAATATGAAGGCAGGCTCATGAACAAGTGGACAATAAAATCAGAAAATGAACTATTCCGCAAAAGGGTATTCGCCATAAAGGACATGGAGTGCCACCATCCGGACAAGGATGTGACTCACCGTTTTTTCACGCTGACGTCCCCGGACTGGATCAACATCGTAGCCGTCACGGAAGAGGGCCGGTTCATCATGGTGCGGCAGCACCGGCTGGGGACCGATGAGATAACATTGGAGACACCCGGGGGCCTCATCGAGGACAACGAGGCCCCTGAAGCAACAGCGCGACGGGAACTCCGGGAGGAGACCGGGTATGAAGCGGGTGAAATTCACCTGCTTAAAAAGCTCACCAATAACCCGGCCATATTCAACAACTATATATATTATTATTATGCCGCCAATTGCAAGAAAATTCACGAACAGGACCTTGACGCCGCCGAAGACATAGAAGTCACCACCTGCTCACGCGACGAAATCATGGACATGATCAACAAGGGAACGATCTATCACACCATTATCATATCCGCATTGTACCTCTACTTTCTTTCAAAATGGAGCGGACTTGTGGACCCCGGTCATCCCTTTAATCGGCTGTTTTGACTTCCGCCGCTTTACATTCCACAGGCCGGGGAAGATCATCGGAAACGATGGAGAGGCAGAGTATCTCCGTATCGCCAAGGGGAGAGAAAAACAGATAGTGCGTCCGGTTACCCAGAGTGTAGGTGAGACACCCGGTTTTTTCGGCGAGGAGCTGCTTAATGAACCATACCTTGCTGAAACTTGTACCTATAAGCGGTTCCCGGGGATGGAATACCACCGTGCCGTCCGAATCCAGCACATAATAGAAGCCTGTTTTCCCGACACGCCTGTTCCCGAGTTTATTCAGGGCCATTCTGTTAACGGCGATCTCATGACTGATGGCGGCCATGTCCTTCCTGATCCCGGCGGATGTTGCCGGAATGCTTGTGGCACACCCGAGGGACAGCATGACCGATGCTTCAAGAATAAAAGCCAGCAACAGGATCATGGGATTAATTCTAATCATGTTACGCCACACTCAACAAGGATTATGGAATAATTTAATAATTACTTATCCAGGGGCGTCAACGAATTAATAATTATTAACCGCCGCATGGATCCCGGGAACATAAATAGCACGCAAGACCATACCGCAGCGATAATACGGTTATTGGCATGGCACAGGTCCGGGTATTAATGGTTTTCCAAGCAATGTTCGAGGCACTCCCCAGTAATATCCCCAACACACAACTCCATCAATTATATTACACACAATTACATAGTTTTTATAACGATTGTTATCGGTATTTTTCATAACATAGTTAATCACTTCGTCAAGATATTTCTCAACAGCATACGCAATAAGACGAGAAATCGACTGTTTATAAGCCTTCCTCAAATCAAGAAAAAACTCATACTCATCAGGCCAGAGAACAACATGAAGGCACTTCCATCTATTATCATTATTGCGTTCCTGATAACGAACTCTTTCCCATGACCTCATCATCATTTCATGATCATCAGAAAGACGTCGCAGAAGCGAAGAAATCATATCACGCCTTGAAACACCTGCCCTGATTGCCGCCCTGGAGATTTTTTCCAGAACATCATGATCAATATTAATGGTAGTCTCAATAATCATATAATCTCCTTTCCCAGCAGTTATATGAGATTATACGATTTTCATTTATAAAAATAAAAAATTTTTCCAAAATTTGTCGTCGCAATCCCGATCGCCCCCTGGAGATACCCAATGTGTTGGATTCCCCGTTCCCTGCAAAGAATATCAGTTTTACAACAAGCCAAATAGTATTATCCTTGACGAACTTGCCAATTCCATGCTTTTCCATGCCTATGGTAAATATTCTGATTATGGTCGCATCCTTCATTTCCGGCACACTGTGCGGCAGTTTTTTTTATACTCTCGCCCTTCGTTACGCGGACGGCCTGATGCGTGAGGATCCAAGGAAAGCCCTTTTTTCTCGATCTCAGTGCCCCTCGTGCCGCACCACTATCAAGCCAGTCTTTCTTGTACCAATTCTCGGGTATATGATACAAAGAGGGAAATGCAGCATCTGCGGCAGCAGGATTTCCCCGGTATATCCCGCGATGGAAATCCTGTACGGGGCACTGGCGGTTCTGTTCACATGGAAACTGGGAGTATCCCTGTATGCATTGAACACATACATGCTGGCAGGGATCGCCCTGTGCATTACTATCATTGACATAAAGTCTCTTACGATCCCGGATTCTCTTGTCATCACATTTGCCATTCTGTCAGTATACCCCATAGTACTGAATTATAATTTCCGGGATAACATCTACGGTCTTCTCGCCCTGTTTACATTTTTCATCGTCATCCTGCTGATATTTCCCGGCGCCTTCGGCGGCGGCGATTTAAAGCTCGGTTCGGCCATAGGTTTTCTTTCAGGGCTTGAGATGTCAATAGTCGTTCTGGAAGTATCACTGGTATCCGGAGCCATCATCGGCATTTTCTACGCGGTAAAGACACGAAAGAGTCTGAAGACAAAAATTCCATTCGCCCCGTTTCTGACACTGGGCCTTATTGTCTCATTATTATATGGAAGGGATATACTCCTGGTATATTACCGGATCATGTATTAAGGGATCATTTTACGGGAGAGTTCATCCGCGCTGCTGCGGGCCTCCTCAAGAGGATCGTGAAATCTTCTCGGCATATCCCTTCAGTACATCACAATACTTCTGAAAAGCCACTCTCAGTTTTTTCGTGTACACCAGGTAGACCAGGGGCGCGAGGGGGCCATGGAACTCCTCATAATTGATGAAGCGGGTGCTCCCGTCATCAATCTGCTCGCAGATCTGCCACCGGTAACTTCTAATCCCGGGCCGGCCTTTCGTGCGCGATGTGCCCATGCACAGACGAAATCCTTCCCTATCGATAGAGAGTATCATTTCATGCTCATTCCGCAGGATTTTCCGATCAGTCATCCGGCAATCAAGATCGAATTCAACCCCCGGTGCGAAATCAGAATTTCGAAGGGTCATGCGGGGGGTAAAGGTGTTCCACTCAGGATAAGAATCGAAGTCAGTAATGATTCTCCAGACCGCCTGTGGCGGGGCATTAATAATGATCTCCGAGCGTATCTGTTTCATTGCTTCAACAGTTTGCCCATGCCCACTGAAGCCGGGATTTCAATTACGCCTTTTTCAGTAATGATGGCAGATATATATTTTGCCGGAGTAATATCAAACGCCGGATTCCGAATGGAAATCCCCTCAGGCGCGATCTGTTCATTCATAAAAAAGGCAACTTCCTGAATGCTTCGTTCCTCGATAGGAATGTCATTGCCGTTTTTAGTATCGGGATCCAGGGTTGAAACCGTAGCCGCGACATAAAATGGTATGCCATGCTCCTTTGCCAGGACCGCGTGCGTGTAGGTGCCTATTTTATTTGCCACATCGCCATTTGCCGCGATACGGTCAGCGCCCACTATGACTTTTTTAATAACACCAGTCTTCATGAAATAGCCCGACATCGAGTCCGTAACAAGGGTAACCGGTATATTATCCCGCAACAACTCCCATGCGGTCAGCCGGGCACCCTGAAGATATGGCCTTGTTTCGCAGGCAAAGACCTGAATTTTTTTCCCCTCTTCCACCGCTGCCCGGATTACACCGAGGGCGGTACCGTAACCGCCGGTGGCAAGAGCGCCGGCGTTGCAATGCGTCATCACGATATCGCCATCATTGATAAAACGGGCCCCATTTTTACCAATGGCCTTATTTGCTTCAATGTCTTCGTTGAAGATTGCCAGGGCCTCCTGCTCAAGAAGCTGGCGCATTGCGGCGATTTCATTTCCCTGCTGTATTATCTTCTTCATGCGATTAACGGCAGCGAAAAGGCTGACAGCCGTGGGGCGCGTGGCGGCAAAAAGGTCACAGGCTCTGTTCATCTCCCCCCTGAAACCATCCATGCCGGTCGCCTGAGAATGTTTCGCGGCAAGAGCTATCCCCATCGCGGCCGCAATGCCGATGACGGGAGCTCCCCGGGTTTCCATGTTGCGGATGGATTCAGCCACATCGTAAAAATGCCGGTAGGTATTGTAAATCTCCCTCTTCGGGAGGAGACGCTGATCAAGAATAATCACGGAATCCCCGTCCCATTTAATACTGAACATAACAACTCTCCCCCGCCAGGTTGAATATTAACATGGTATCATTGTACGCCGTTCCGCTCGATACGGTATTTCCGAAGGCGCAATATATTTCCTGTATCATTCCAGCTCACTTCGTCCAGATGGATGCGTATTATCAGGAGCCCGCGGCCGCTGTTACGGAAAAAATTTTCCGGGTCACGCGGATCCGGAAGCGAGTTGTAATCAAAACCACTCCCCTCGTCCTCAATGGTATACTCAACATAATCGTTGTTCAGTTCGTAGGTAATGGTTACGCGCCGGTTCATGTATTTCTCATCGGCCCTGCGCTTCTCAATCTCATCGTTGTAGCCCTTGATGCCGAGCTCCTCCCTGATAGCCGATGAAATCTCAAGGCATCCGTGGAACATGGCGTTGCTGATTGCTTCCTGGAGTGCCAGGGAAATGTTTTCAGCGGTGGTGTTATTGCACAAACCGGAAGGAACCAGGTCTTTCGTCAGATGATATGATATAGCGTTGATGATCGAATCATCGATGGGAATCCGGTAACAACCCTTCTCATAGACGACATAACGGGCAAACCTCTCCGCGAGTTTTTTTTCATGTTTCCTGTTCAGGATAACGCGCACCGAGGAGGCGACATCGTTGATATCGAATGGCTTTCGTATAAAATCACTCGCCCCGTAGCGAAGGGCCCTGATGGCGTCCTCCACATTCCCGTGTCCGGTAATGATGAGGACCGGGATCGGTTCATCCAGGCCGTGGATCCGCCGGAGGAGTTCGATGCCATCCATCTTTCTGAGCTTTATGTCGGTGATGACAAGGTCCACCTTCTCCCCGTTCTTGAGAAGATAGAGGACATCTTCCGCCTTCTCCATGGAGATGACCTTGTAACCAAGCCGAGAAAGTTTCTTCTGCAATGAATAGCGGATCACCTCTTCGTCGTCAACGACCAGTATTTTCGCTCCGTTATTATTCATTATCCTTCTTCTTGCTTTCCTCGTGGCCCAGAATGAGATGCCCCATCTTATCCCGCTTGGCGCGCAGGTATTCCACATTGTCTTCATGGGGTACAATTTCGATCGGCACGCGCTCGATGATCTCCAGGCCATACCCGTCAAGACCGATGATTTTTTTCGGGTTATTCGTCAGAAGCCGTATCTTGTGAAGGCCAAGATCAACCAGGATTTGAGCCCCGATGCCGTAATCGCGGAGATCAGGCGGGAATCCAAGCTCGATGTTTGCCTCAACGGTATCCATCCCCTCATCCTGGAGATGATACGCCTTTATCTTATTGCCGAGGCCGATCCCCCTTCCCTCCTGGCGCATGTACAGGATAACGCCCTGGCCCTCGCGATCGACCATCTCCATGGCCCGGTGAATCTGCGAACCGCAGTCGCACCTCTGCGATCCGAAGACATCACCGGTGAGGCACTCGGAATGAACCCGCACCAGCACGTTCTCTTTGCCTTCGACGCTGCCCTTTACCAGTGCAACGTGGGTGGCATCGCCGACTTCAGTATCAAACGCTATGATGGTAAAGTCACCATGAATGGTGGGAAGATTCGCCTCTGATACGCGGTGCACCAGCCTTTCCTTGTGCTGCCTGAATTTAATGATATCTGCAATGGTGGCTATCTTCAGGCCATGCTTTGCCGCAAACTTGTCCAGGTCAGGCCGCCGCGCCATGGTCCCGTCATCATTGAGAATTTCGCAAATAACCCCGGCCGGTTTGAGACCGGCCAGTCTTGTCAGATCAACAACGCCTTCGGTATGTCCGGCACGCACCAGCACACCGCCTTTTCGCGCGGAGAGAGGGAAGATATGCCCCGGCTTCCGAAGATCATGCGGCTTTGTATCATCATTAATGAGAACTTTGACCGTGTGCGATCTGTCATGGGCTGAAATCCCGGTCGTGGTCCCCTCCCGGGCGTCCACCGATACCGTGAAGGCGGTTCCATACTTATCCTGGTTGTTCTCAACCATGAGATCCAGTTCAAGTTTCCGGGAGCGATTCTGGGTCATGGGCACGCAGATCAGTCCCCTGCCATGGGTAGCCATGAAATTAATAACATCCGGGGTACAATACTCGGCAGCTATTACAAGGTCACCTTCATTTTCCCGGTCCTCGTTGTCGACGAGAATTATTATTCTCCCATTGCGTATTTCCTCAATAGCTTCGGGAATTGTACATGAGTTCACTGGGATTCTCCTTTGACCGAACAAACATACTGGTAATCGCGGTATACATAAACCTCTTTCAAGAGTACCTGTGATATTCGGAAAGATTGGTTTTTTCGTTATCCCCCTTAACAGGGACATGGTGCATTAATAAAATCTACATTAATATAGTCAAGGTTTTTAATATAAGGATAAAAAAGATGGTGACTTCATCTAGCGGTAACATGGCACCGGCCGGCCATTATGATTTACACTCTCCCCGGTGATTCTATTGCCGTTGCTCCGGCATGAAAGGTATCAAAGATATCAAATTCAATAGTTATTCCGCACATTAACCAGTGAATCCAGGATTTTACAAATCACGTCACGATCGGTAGCAACCACCAGGTCTTTCCTGATATGCTTCGCGCCGCGAAAAGCGTGGATATACCTGACAAAATGCTTGCGCATGAGCATGATACCCCTTTCCCCGTGCAATTCTATCATGAGGTCCATGTGCTTTTTGATCTGTTCTATCATTTCAGAAGGCGAAGGCGTTGTTCCGGAAAAAATCCATGGATTACCAATGGCGCCGCGCCCGATCATTACCGCCCCGCATCCGGAATAGGCCATCCGCTCCCGGGCTTCTTCATAGGAACGGATATCCCCATTTCCTACTACAGGAACACGGGATTTCCCGGCAATGGCGCGAATAATATCCCAATCCGCCGAACCGCCATATTGCTGGGCCCGCGTCCTTCCATGAACGAAGATCATTGACACACCCGCATCCTCCAGGGCCTTCACGGTGTCAGGGTATGTAAGCGAAGCATGGTCCCAGCCAATGCGTATTTTCGCCGTGACCGGTATCCGCACGCGTTTTACGATGCTTTCGGCAACAGAGTATATCTTGCCGGGATCAAGGAGCAGGGCCGCCCCCGATCCGGACGCGCAAATCCGGCGGGCCGGACATCCCATGTTAATGTCGATGATATCCGGTCCCAGGCCTTCAACGATCACGGCGGCCTCAGACATGAGGTCCGCCCTGTTGCCGAATATCTGAATAGCCACGGGCCGTTCTTCCTCGTGAAACCCGATCAGTTCGAGTGTCTTCCTGTTATTCCGCACTATACCTTCGGCGGATATAAGTTCGGTCACCACCAGCCCGGCCCCATGGCGGCGGGCTATCCTCCGGTAGGGTGAATCGGTGAAGCCGGCTATCGGCGCCAGCATCAGCGGGCCGGCAGCCGTTATATTTCCGATTTTTATCATGTTCTTATCACTTGTTTCATGTCAAACCATACAAGGGATGATATGACGATCAATGAATATTTATTGGATTTGCCGCAAAACTGTGTCTCGCGCCCGCGGGGAAGCCCCTGCGGGGGGCTTCTCTGGGGCTCCGCCCCTTACCCACGTTAAAAAGAATCAGCTTCGCAATAAGTCTATTCGAACCCGGTTATTTTGGACTTTGCCGCAAGGTGGGATATATCCATAACAACAACGGGATGAGGCGCTCGCGCTCCATCCCGCCGGTCCGAGTCATGGCAGAGCGATCACCATTGACTCATCGAAGATGGGGCCAGAGAACTACTCCCGCATGGACGCGCCTATCCCCGCGATTATCCGCTGTGCGTCCTCCGCCTTCAGCTGGCTGGTATAATTAAACCCGATGCCTATTTTATTCCCGTTTGACAGCGTTATCACGTAGACCTCGACCGTTGTTGGAACCGGGATTTTTTTGTTCAGGGCCTGCCCGGTTACTTTCTTCCCGGCAAACACCCGCTCGATCGGTTTCCCGGGCGTAGCGGACCCCATGAACACGGTCCTGGTATAATTGAGAAGGCCGGTATCGCCCAGCCCCATCATTTTCTGCGCATTCCGGTCATACAGGACCGCGGTAATTCCCATTTTTTCCTTCCCCGGACCGGCGTGACGGGGATGGAACATCTGCAAGGCGTCGACGCCTGCATTCACGGGCAGTGAAAATTCCACGTTTGAATCGAAGGTGATTCCATGAAGTGTATAGGTATAACTCTTTTCGGCATGCAGCACCGCGGCCATGGAGATAATGCAGATGAGCGCCAGTACTTTCCTGTTCATTCACGAACTCCTTTATGATTTTTTGATGTTTGGCTTATCTGGTTGAGATTATATTTGCAACCCCGCCCCTGTCAACCACAAGATATACGGTTGCAGATCCGGCATGCGGTGGTAAAGATCAGGCGCATCATGGCAGGAAAAGTATCGCGCCATTTCCTGACGCGTTCCCGGCTGACCGGGATTCATCAGAGAGCCTCGAAACCCATGAGAAGCATGTCATCCGCTATATTCGCTCCGTCCCGATAGCTGCTCACCTGGTTGATGATGTAATCAAGATTATCGCCGAGGTTATGCCGGTGCGAATGCTTAAACAGCTCGAGCAGGCCGTCTTCAAATCCTATCATCTCCCTCCCGGGGTTCGATGTCTCCGGTATTCCGTCGGTATAGAGGAAGAGCCTGTCTTCCTTCTCCATTTTTATAGTGGTTGTCTTGAAGGATATGTCATTGCTGATCCCTATAAGCGTGCTCTTCGCCGAATGGAGCTTTATCTGGCCGCTTTTTTTAACTAGTATCGGGCCGGGGTGAGCGCCGTTGGAGTATGAGAATAGCATCTCTTTCGACGTGCCGGCCCGGGCGAAGAGACCGTATATGCCGGTAATGTAGAACGAGGACATGTGTCCCACCAGTTCCAGGTTGAGCTGGGTGACGAAATCGGCCGGCGAATCCCCGAATTTCATTGAAAGCCTGTCCGTAATTGATTTCAGCAGAGTCAGGAAGAGCGACGACGCGACACCATGTCCTGAAATATCGCAGATAAAAACGCCGAGGGCGTCATCCCCGAATGGATAAAAACAGAAAAAATCGCCCCCCAGGGTTTCCATGGGATAGTACCGGTAGTCGGTTTTAACCGATTTGACGACAGGCACTTCCTGGGTGATGATTCCCTCGAGGGCGGTCTTCGCAATCTTCAGGTCTTTTTCCATCAACCTGGTTCGCTTGGCCAGGACGTCCCTGGTTTCTTTCAACGAAGAATCGACTTTCTTGCGCAGCGTAATATCGACGAAGGACATGATGATGCCGATGGTATCGTCATTCTCATTTTTTATCAGCGCCGCTGACAGGATTACGAAAAACACAGAGTTGTCTTTTTTCTTCAGCGTCATTTCACCGACCCAGCTACCGATTTCATTCAGCACCTCAAGGATGTTCCTGAAATCATCGCTGTTGTCCGGGTGGCAGAAATCAGTGATGGATTTGCCCATCACGTCTTTCTTCCCGTTATATCCCCACATCAGGAGGAAAGAATTATTGGCGAAGGTGCATTTGCCGTCAATGTCCATGATCGCAATGGCATTGATTGATTTTTCCACGGCAAAGCTCTTGATCAGCAACTCGCTCGCGGCGTTCCTCTTGTCAGTGACATCCCTGATGATGCCGCGAAAGCCGGCGGGTTTTAAATTCCTATCCCTGACCAGGCTGGCGGATACTTCAATGAGCCTGATGCTGCCGTCGCCCCGCGCAATCTCATATTCTCCCAGCTCGTTTGGCGATTCTCCCTGCTGCAACTCCAGGAATCTCCTTTCCGCCCTGGCGGCTGATTCAGACGTCAGGTATGTACGATAGGTCATACCCGTGAGTTTTTCCCTGGCATACCCCAGGATTCTGCAGGTTGCGTCATTGAAGAAGACCATCCTGCCCTTACTATCGAACTCGAAGAATCCTTCCTGCATGGTTTCGAGGATTGTCCGGTATTTAGTCTCGCTCCTCTGCAGCATGTTTCTCGTGGCATGCAATTCGTCATACAGATGTTTCATGCGGAGGGAGGCTCGAATCTTCAGAAGGAGCGCGCTGTCTTCAACGGGCTTGATGAGAAAGTCATTAGCGCCCGCATCCAGAGCATTGATATTTTCCTCGATGTTCTTGAGGGCGCCGGATATGAATATGATCGGCACATGGAGGGAGTCGCGGTCCTGCCGTATGAGCCGGGCGGTTTCAAAGCAGTTCATTCCCGGTATCGTGTCATCCATCAGGATCAGGTCCGGTTTTTCCTTTGTGTATTTTTCGATTCCATTTTTCCCGTCTACCGCGGTTATGACGCCGTATCCGGCTGAGGATAGAATGGTATTGTATTCATGCAGGCTGGACAATTCATGATCAACGACCAATATTTTTTCCATTATTATACATTCACCAGTCGTTATAATATGCGCCGCTTCCGCTGCTGTATCCGTCCCGCCCGCAACCCTATGTATAGAAGTGACAGCGGTTCAGGCAAGATCAATATAAGAATAAATATTTCCCGAGTCAACCCATGGAAGGATAATGTTTTTACCAAAGCGACATAATCCCATGAAGCGCCGCGCCTTTACCTGGTTATATGGCAACAATACCGATAGCTGCCGACTGCATTATGAAAAGGCACCTCTTGAAAATTTTTGGGCCGGAGTCAATATTTTTTAATATTTTTCTGTTCGATTCGTATAGATAGCATGAAACAACGTGCCGCCGATGCGGCCGGAGGGAGTCTCCATGTTATCGAAGTCCATATCATTCGGCATCCACGGCATTGATGCGCGCATTATCGAGGTCGAGGTCGATATCATTCGCGGGCTGCCGAATTTCATCATCGTGGGCCTGCCCGATTCAACCATCCGGGAATCGCGGGAGCGGATCCGTTCCGCCATCGAAAATTCCGGCTATGAATTCCCCCCGAAGAATTTCGTGGTCAACCTCGCCCCTGCCGGCTTCAAGAAACAGGGCGCGACCTATGATCTCCCCATAGCCGTGTCGATACTCCACGCCACCGGCCAGGCCGAGGTGGACCCTGCCGCAATCCCCATGGTGGGCGAGCTTTCCCTGGACGGCCGGGTGAAGCCGGTCCGCGGCGTTATCTCCATGACCATCGCCATCTACCGGGGCGGGCACCGGGCCGTCATCGTACCGTATGAGAACCGGCATGAGGCCTCGGCCATCGGGGAGATCCAGGTCTTCCCCGTCAAGACCATCGGAGAGGCGCTGGCGGTCCTGCGGGGCCGGGGGGAGGCCTTCCCGGAAACGCGGCAGTGCGATCTTACCCGGCCCGGTCCCGATTTTTCCGATGTGCGCGGCCAGGAAACAGCCAAGCGCGCCATCGAGATCGCGGCCGCGGGTCATCACAACATAATCCTCTACGGATCTCCCGGATCGGGGAAGACCATGCTGGCGAAGCGGCTCCCCTCCATCCTGCCGCAGCTCGGCAGGGAACAGGCCATCGAGACCACCATGATACACAGCGTCAGCGGCGAGCTGAACGGCGGCGGGCTGGTGGCAAATCCCCCATTCCGATCGCCCCATCACACGTCGTCGGACGTGGCCCTCACCGGCGGGGGGACCATCCCGTCGGTGGGGGAGGTTTCGCTGGCCCACAACGGCGTCCTCTTCATGGACGAGTTCGTCGAATTCAAGAACAATGTCATCCAGGCGCTGCGCCAGCCCCTTGAGGATTACGAGATCACGGTCTCGCGCGTTTTCGGGACCTTCCGGTTCCCGGCCGATTTCATGCTGGTGGCGGCAAGCAATCCCTGCCGGTGCGGCTACCTGTTTGACGGCGAGATACCCTGCGTATGCCCGCCGCACCAGGTCAAGAGCCACTTCCAGAAAATAGCGGGCCCGATCCTCGACCGCATTGATATCGAGGTGCTGGTCGGCCGCGTGCCGCACCGGGACCTCTTTTCACGTCACTCGGCCGAGACTTCAGCGGAAATAAAAAAACGGGTCATGGAGGCGCGTGAACGCCAGGCGGCCCGGTTCGCGGGGAGCGCCACGCGTTTCAATTCGCGCATGAGCCAGGAAGAGATCAAGGAGCACTGCCGGCTCAAGACCGAAGCCGAAGCCGTGCTGGAGACGGCGGTGAAGCGCACCGGCATTACCGCGCGCTCCTTTTTCAAGGTTCTCAAGACCGGCAGGACCATAGCCGACCTGGCCGGGTCCGATTCGATCGAGAAGGGGCACATACTCGAGGCGCTCTCGTACAAGAATTTACAGAAGAATTATGATGTGTGATTCGCCGGACCTCCCGCAAAGCGCTCATGACTGGTTGTTGAGTTATGCGATACGTCTACTTTTTTTTCTTTTTGAAAAAATCTCCAAGATATTTTCCGGCCGATGCGGAGTCAAGGGGGACGGAAAAATAGTATCCCTGGCCGTAGTCGCATTCCAGGTCCCTGAGCTTGACCAGGTGCTCCCGTTCCTCCAGCCCTTCCGCGACCACCTTCATGCCGAGGTTGTGGGCGAGACCGATCACCGACCGGACGATGTTCAGGCTCTGTTCGTCGATGTGCATCCACCGGACGAAGGACTGGTCTATCTTCAGCGTGTCGACGGGAAAATGCTGCAGGTAACTGAGGGAGGAATACCCGGTCCCGAAGTCATCCATCAGGATGCTGTGATGGTTTGACTTGAGCTTGAGGAGCTGCATATTGGCGGTTTCCATGTCTGTCATGAAAGCGCTTTCAGTGATCTCGAAAGCGATGTAGGTCGGGTCGGCATTATAGTCCCTGATGATCCCGGCTATGCCGTCGCTCAGGCTGGGATTGACAAACTGGTTTGCCGACAGGTTAACGCCCACGTGAAAGGAATGGTCTATAAACAGCCTGTCCTGCCATATCCTGATCTGTTTCACAACCTCCTCGATAATCCAGAACCCGAGGGGCATGATGAAGGGAAGCCGCTCCGCCAGGGGAATAAAATCATCGGGAGGCACGAGACCGTGCTCGGGGTGGTTCCAGCGGATGAGGGCCTCGAAGCCCGCCACTCTCTCATCCGTGATGGACAGCATCGGCTGGTAGTACAGCTCAAATTCGCCCCTCTCCAGCCCCCTGATCAATTCCATCTCCATTTGAAGCTCGGCTTCGTTTATAGTCTTGATGCCGTCAAATAATTCCGGCCGGCTCAGCCTCTGCTGGAGCAGGTTTTTCTTCTGGATGACCGCGTTAAGCGCCAGCGAGTGGTTGACGGAATTGCTCAGCATCGAAATGATGAACTGGGCCATCTGGGCAGGCTTGAGGCACAGTGAATGAGGCACCCCGCGGTAATTGAAATTGATCAATACCGGGTCGCCGTCATCAGCGGTCATTTCCCCTTTGAGAATGTCGTTGATCCGTGAAACAAGGAATTCCATGCTGAAGGGAGGCATGATGGAGTGGGTCACTCCCCGTTCGAGGACCCTGATGCAGGAATCCACGTCGATGCCGGTTGAGACAATGACAAAGGGAATATTTTTATCCGCCGCGGCATCATGGAAGGCGCAGAGGAGCATGTCATCCTTCACCAATCTGCCGCTGAACCTGCATAATATGATATCGGGTCTGAAGGTTTCCAGGGCCGCTGTCGCGTCGCCCTCGCCGGCGGAAACCATTATATTGAATCCGGCCTTTTCCAGGATTTCCCTGAGGATGTTTTTCTTGTATGACCCCGGATCAAGGATCAGGACATTATACGCGTTGTTGTTCATAAGGGATACACCGCATGAGCCGTGATGGAAATACTCTCCCATGGTCACGGCATCCCGTCAAGCCTAAACAGGGAGGGGAATAATTTTTCATTTCCCGGCCGGACAGAATTTTTCTTGTAATATTTTACCGCCGATGTATATTGATACTATACATAGTTCCGGGCAGACGGCGGAAAACCAGCACCTGTCCTTACGCGATGGAGGGGGATTGACAATGGCTATTGATGACGGTTTAAATCTGCAAAAGATTATCATACAATCGGTGGAGGTCCAGATCAGGGATAATGATCCTCCGGCGACAAAAGCCACCTTTGAGCGACTCGTAGCCGGCGGTTACGATGAGGCCACCGCGAAAGACATGATAGCCTCGGTAATAGCGGAAGAGATTTACCTCAGGATGAAGGAAAATAAAACGATAAACGAGGAGACTTTTGCGGCGCGCCTGGCCGAATTACAGTAACGGATCATGTCCGCTCCCGCCATTCATTCAATAGAACACCGGTATCCGGCGATCCGGATAATCTAATCAACCAGCCTTGTAGCGAATGCACCGCACCGCCCGGCCCCGCCTGGCGGGAAGCATCACGGGTGCTTTTTCACACCTGTTGATGCTCATATCGCAGCGGGGATAAAACACGCATCCGGCCGGAAGCGACGTCATGGCGGGAACCATCCCGGGAATGGTCGCAAGCCTCTTCCGGTTTTCGCCGATCCGCGGAATCGCATTGAAAAGGCCCCGCGTGTAGGGATGGCCCGGCTTCCGGAATATATCGGCCGTTTTCCCGAATTCCACGATCTCGCCGGCGTACATGATAGCGACTTCGTCGGCGATATTGGCCACGATCCCCAGGTCATGGGTGATGAGGAGGAGCGACATCTTCCGCTCGTCCTGGATCCTGATGAGAAGATCCAGTATCTGCGCCTGTATGGTTACATCCAGGGCGGTGGTCGGCTCGTCGGCTATCAGTATCGACGGCGACGCGGACAGGGCCATGGCGATCATCGCCCGCTGGCGCATGCCGCCGGAAAATTCGTGGGGATAGGAGTTGAGCCGCTGCGACGGATCCGGAATCCCGACGCTGTTCAACAGCTCCGCGGCGTACCCGCGGGCTTCGCGATCGTCCATGCCCAGGTGCAGGGTGATGCTCTCCTGTATCTGGTACCCGATGGTGAACACGGGGTTGAGCGAGGTCATCGGCTCCTGGAAGATCATGGCGATTTCCTTCCCGCGGATCTTCCTGATCTCATCGTCGTCCATGCGCACGATGTCTCTCCCCCGGTACCGGATGCTGCCGGAATCGATCACGCCCGGCGCCGGGACCAGGCCGAGGATGGAATAGGCGGTAACGGATTTCCCGCATCCGGACTCGCCCACGAATCCCAGGGTGCGGCCCTTTTCCAGCGAGAAGGATACGTCACGGACCGCCAGGATGCCCCCCCCGGAAAGAGGGAACCGCACGTTCAGGTTGTTGACTTCCAGCATTGCAGCCATAGATAACCTCAGGTAATATTCCTGCTGCGCCGGGTTACTTCGTATCCCTCGGCGGTCAGCCGGTCATACAGTTCCTCGCGATCAACGCCTTTCAGGGCGCACTTGTAAATGACGGCGTCCCTGTATCCGATCAGCTCGACACGGTCGATATGGACCACCTGGAGTTTGCCCGGCTCCACCTGTTCGGCCCGCTTCTCATTGGTTTCGCTGAAGGATATTTTCCGGATGGAATGGCCCTTCAGCGCCTCGAGAAACGATTCCAGAGTATCGTATAGTATTTCCCTTTGCATCATGCTCTCCGAATTGACATCAGCCCTGCTGTTCGCACAGGATGTTACGTTAATCAACCATGACTCTGTTGTCAAGATTTTACTTGATAATTCAGCCGGGCATACTGTTTGTTCTAAAAAAACGTTGACGCCATACTGCAAAGAGCGGGAACATAGAATCATGGAATTCAAAGAAAAACGACCTCTGTACCAATTTGCTGAAATCATTGCCGCCCTCAGGGGCGAGAGCGGCTGTCCCTGGGACAGGAAGCAGACGCACCAGTCCCTGCGGCCCTATCTCATTGAAGAGGCCTATGAGGCGCTGGACGCCATCGAGAGCGGTGACCCCGAACACATCCGGGAGGAGCTGGGCGATATCCTCCTCCAGATTTACCTGCACGCCGAGATCGCCCGTGAGCAGAACCAGTTTACCATAGACGATATCGCGGAGTCCATCATCGA